>NZ_JAUDEN010000015.1:0-103901 GCF_030373775.1 Bacteroides gallinaceum
GACTGACCCATCAGAAAGTGGACGAGGACATGAAGAAACTGACACAGCGCATAGGCAACAAGTTCCGTATGCCGGAATGGAACAAGGATAAGGAAAACATTAAAAACATACATTATGGACAGGGGAATAATCACAATCACTGAAAACGGGGCGGTCACGATGCCGACCGCTCCCGTTTGGATGACGCAGCAGGAGATGTGCGATGCGTTCAATGTGTTCGGTTGCTATATTCGTAAGGCTATTGCTGTCATTTACAAAAACAATGAATTGTCGGAAGAGGAAACGGTGCGACATGTCAGGCTGGACTACAGGATTTGCTATGACGTGTACAGCCTTGAAATGGTGATTGCCGTGGCTTTCAGGTTGCGAAGCCGCGAGGCAATGGCTTTCAGACGGTTCATCATGGACAAACTCTGTTCTTTCAATAGAGGAAATTCCATCCATTTGTTTTTTTCGCTATCCAATGCCCATCCCCGATGCGCATGTTAGGATAAAGCGAAACGACCTTCCCATAAAGAGTAAGCCGATGGCTAGGCAGTTATCTTGCAGCCATCGGCTTACTCAGTTTTTGCAAGTATCAAATCACGTTTCCAAACGATAGGCGTTCCGATAACCGCTCATCACCATCTTTTCGATGTCCGATTCCTTATACAGAATTTTTCCACCCAACTGGTAATAGGCAATCATCCCGTTGCTGCGGTAGTCCTGCAAGGTGCGGCGGCTCACCTTGAGCCATGCTGACACCTCCTTGTCCGTCAGGAACTGTTCGTTACTTGGCGAAGCCTTGTGCCCCGCATCCATTCTTTCGATACCTTCAAACAAAGCATCCAGCTTTCCGATGAAGCCGACCTCCAGTTCACGGTCGGCAAGAATCAAGTCGTTCATAATTTACAGTGGATTTAGTGGTTATACATATTATTGTCTGATTAGATGCTACAGCCACGATAGGCTGCATCCTTACGCCTGTCCTCCACGAGCCGGACGATGCGCTGCACATCCTCCGGCTTGTAGAAAATCTTGTGCCCTATCTGCGAGTAAGCCAGCGTACCGTTGTCGCGGAGCGTCTGCAAGGTTCGCGGACTGATGCGCAACTGTTGGCAGACCTCTTGGTTGTCCATCCAACGGCTGAGCCGTTTCCCTTCCCTCTTGCGGAGGATTTCATTTACCCGGTCGGACAGGCGGTTGAGCTTGCCGACCATCTCTTCGTACTTTTCTTTCGAAATAATTACTACATTCATTTCTTATACTGATTTTAGTGTTAATAATCCGTTTTGCCTGCAAAGTAAATCCGTTGTTCGCATGGAACAATGGATTTGCAATGAGGTGGCAGCTTGTGGCAGCAAGTGGTCGGGAGTGGCGTAATCTACCGAACCCGTAGCGTCTGTTCCAAGCGTCCGTGATGCAAAGAAAAGTGAAGTCCGGCATAATCCGACCACTTCACATCTGTGTGGCAGCATTTGGCGTCGGTGTGGTAGCCTGTGGCGTTCTTCGGTTTCTAATACCATCCGAAAATATGTTCTTCTGGTTTCCTAAAAGCCATATCCTTAAATCCGCCCTGACAGCTCCAATTAAGCCCTTAAAATTTCCAATGCCCGTTTCATGTACTATGGCAAAACGGCGCAGCCTGTACCGCTTAGGCAATGCGTAAAGTGCAAAACCGTACATTGTTGTCACACTCAGTCCAATCCTTTGACTGTCTGTTTTATAGCCATTTCCTTTGCAATCGATAATCGGTCAAATGTGCGCACAACGACCAACATTGTTAAACATTTAATTCAAACAAGTATGAAGAAAAATTTAAGCAGCCAAAACATGGATGCAGCATTACAGGATTTTTTAGGCAGCAAGCCGAGTATGGAAATCCCTAAGCCGGAATCTCAGCCTGCTGACACGCAGGAACAGCAGGGAAAGGCAAGCGAGGTTGTACAGGAACAGGCAAGTGAAACCGTGCCGGAACAGACGGATGAAACTCCGCAAGTGGTACGCCGCATCAGCGGCAAGCAACGCAGGGCATCGTTGGAGGATTACAAGGAAACATTCCTTCCCGTTCCGGTCATCGAAGACCGCAAGCCCGTGTTCCTCAGCCGCCGCACGCGCGACGCCCTTGACCGCATCGTCCGCATGTTCGGCGAGCGCAGGATGAGCGTGTCGGGACTGGTGGAGAACATCGCACGGCAGCACCTTGCCACCTACGGGGAGGACATCGAGGCATGGCGTAAACTCTGAGAATTAAGAAGTGGATTGACGGGGGACAATTCAGAGTTACCCTGAACCTATCCAACGGAGTTTTGAGGGGAGCAAGTTTGTGTTTCGGGCATACCGAAACCGCCTACTCCCACTCATAGACTCCGTGGAGAGCCATATCCCGTTGGTCTAACCAGTAATCACATTCTAATCAGTAGAAATCAATTAAAAATCAATGGAACAGAAACGGAATTTTGACAGAAGAAACAAGGGAGGCCGCCCCAAGAAAGGAGCGGCAGACAAGCTGAAATACCGCCTCACTGTGAAGATGGCGACATCGGACTACTACACGCTGAAAGGCAAGGTGCGGAACGCGGGCATATCCACCGGGGAATTCTTGCGCCGTTGCATGAGGAACGGGCAGGTGAAGGAACGGCTCACGCCGGAACATACGGGCTATGTCCGCCAGCTCTGCGGCATGGCGAACAATCTGAACCAGCTTGCGCACAAGGCGAACGCCGCGGGTTTCGTTACGGTGAGGATGGAGTGTCGCATACTCGTGGCACGGATTGAAGAAGTGCTGAATTTAATCCTCTTATGACAGTCAGATATGATAGCTAAAATCGTAAAGGGAAGCAGTTTTAAGGGTGTGGTAAACTACATTCTTGACAAGGAAAAGGACGCTAAAATCCTCGTCTGTGACGGTCTGTTTGCCGAGGATAAGGACACAATAGCCATGAGCTTCGAGGCACAATCAAAGATGAATCCGAGGGTAATGAAACCCGTCGGACACATCTCGTTGGCTTTCCATAAGGAAGACGAACACCGCCTGACCGACCGCGCGATGGCTGGAATGGCGTTGGAATACCTGAAGGGAATGGGGATAACCGACACGCAGGTTCTCATCGTACGCCACTTCGACAAGGAGCATCCGCATGTGCATATAGCGTTCAACCGAATCGCCAATAATGGCAGGACAATCAGTGACCGCAACGAGCGGATACGCAGCGCACGTATCTGCAAGGAACTGACGAAGAAATATAACCTGTACTTTGCCAACGGCAAGGAACGGGTGAAGCAGCACCGCCTGAAAGAGCCGGACAAGACCAAGTACGGGCTTTACTCCATCCTTAAATCGGAGGTTTCAAGGTGTGGAAACTGGAACATTCTTGCCGCTAATCTGAAGAAACAAGGAGTGGATATGCGGTTCAAGTACAAGGGCAAGTCGGACGAGGTACAGGGTGTAGTTTTCACCATGAACGGCTATTCGTTCAGCGGTTCCAAGATTGACAGGCGGTTCAGCTTTTCCAAGATTGACGCAGCATTGGAACGTAATAGGCGCACAGAGCGAATGAATATGCAACCGCCCTCGCGTCATGAAGAACTACCCACGTTTCAACCTGAATCAAGGGGCAACGATGATTTGTACAACGGCTCGATTGGTCTTTTCATGCCGGACAACGCGGACGGACAGGCTGAGGAAAACCGTTTCGAGGAAGAATTAAAACGCAGGAACAAGAAAAAGAAACAACGTAAAATAAGATTTTAAACATGGATAATAATGAAGTTTACTCGCTCTTGGAGGACATCAAGAATGACCTCAAGAGCATCAACGGAAAGTTGGAGAACGCTCCAAAAGTAACCAACAATCAATCTGGCGGACAGCCTACGGCGGTGGACTTGACACCCATAAAGGAGCTGTTTGACAGTTCCGCAAGGGAGCATCAGGCACAGACAAAAGCCATGCTGACCAAATTCGCTGAAGCGGAGGTTTACGCATCGAACAGGATTCTACACCTGTTACGGGCTTTGAAGGAATCGTTTGCTCTAAGTTCGGAAGAACGAGATACCGAGCCACAGGAGCATATCCACCGTCATCAATTCGACATCAAGTCCAACAAGGTATTTTCTCTTTTGGTCGGCATGGGCATCGTATGCAGCCTTTCCGTCTGGGGCAACATCGAGCTTTGGAAATCCAAGCGTCAGTATGCGGACGATGCGTTGAAGTTCCGTGTCATCCGCTCGTGGGGAGGTTGCAATGCAAACAACATTCTTTGGCTGAATGACGTGTTCGACATCCACCGCAACGAAGAAACTATTGACTGGATACGACAGGAAGCTGACGGCTACGACAAAGGATTAAAGACCTTGTCGGACAGTCTGATGCAGGAGAAATTGAAAGTGACAAAAATAAATGGTAATAACAAAAAGTAACGTGAATGGCATCGGTAAAAGTGAAATTCCGTCCTTCTTCCGTAAACGGCAAGGAGGGCAGCATCTATTATCAGGTGATACACAACCGCGCGGTCCGCCAGATTACGGCAGACTTGTATGTGCATGAAAGCGAGTGGAACGCCGGAACATCATCCGTAACGGCTCCCTCCCAAGCTGATGCGGACAGGAAGCACCATCTTCATATTATCCAAAAATACATCAGCCGTGACGTATTGCGGTTGGAGAACATTATCCGCGACCTGACGCTCAAAGGTGTCTGTTCGGCAGATGCCATTGTGGACGGTTATCGAAAACAGACAAGCCTGCAATCGTTCTTTAATTTCATGGATTCCGTCATTGGGCAACTGAAACGCCTGAACAGGGAACGCACATCGGAAACCTATGCGTCCGCTTTGTCCAGCTTCATGCGTTTCAGGCGGAACAAGGATATACAGTTGGACGACATGGATGAGGACTTGATAATGGAATACGAGGCATGGCTGAAAATAAATGGCGCATCCCTGAACACCATATCTTTCTATATGCGCATCCTGCGCGCCGCCTACAATCGTGCAGTGGAAAAGGCGCTGACCGCACAGAAACATCCCTTCAGGCATGTCTATACAGGAATGGACAAGACCGTGAAACGCGCCATATCCCTGAAGGACATCCGGCGCATCAAGGAACTTGACCTGACGGGAAAGCCGCATTGGGAACTGGCAAGGGATATGTTCCTCTTTTCGTTTTACACCCGTGGAATGTCGTTTATTGACATGGCTTATTTGAAGAAGTCGGACTTGAAAAACGGCATATTGAGTTACCGCAGGCACAAGACCGGACAGCAACTCCACATCAGGTGGGAAAGCTGCATGGAGGAAACCGTGGCGAAATATGCCGCAGGATGTTCCGGTGATTACCTGCTCCCTATCCTGAAACTGCCTTCCAAGAAACTGCGCAGCCAATACAAGAGTACGCTGTTCCGCATCAACAAGTACCTGAAAGAGATTGCCCGACTATGCGGCATTGCCGCGCCGCTTACCATGTACGTGAGCAGGCACTCTTGGGCAAGCATCGCCAAGAGCAAGAACATACCGATTTCAGTCATCAGCGAGGGCATGGGACACGATTCGGAGGAAACCACGCGCATATACCTCGCGTCATTGGACGGTTCGGTGATAGACAAAGCGAACTTGCTTATTCTGAAAGACTTGTAATCGGAAATTGTTTGGGAATAATGGGGGTGCTTCTGACGGGAGATACACTATCGGATGCAAAATTACACATTTTTGTGAAAAACGGGCAATTTGCACTCCATAAAAATGCGTCAAACAAGCATTAAAGCAGCATTGAAACGGCTGTTGTTTTACAAATGAGAAATAAACGGTTTGATTATCAGGCATTATGCTCTCCCGTCAGGAGATACACTTTAACATGAGTGTATCAACATGCCTGAAACAGCCGACATATTGGAGAACAGCATCTTGCAGGATTCCCCCGGATTGCTGTCCACCCTGCTCAAAGACCATACGACGAGCAGGGGCGATGCCGTGTGCAACATATTCTGGGCGACTTCCGACTATGAACATCTCGGCGAAGGGTATGGCTACCATGACCTGATATTGCCCGAACTCATCACGGGTGCCAACGGTCAGGTCATCATGCCCCGTGTCCTGAAGCACAAGGACACCCAGTCGGCGCGTGTCCGCGACATGGCTGAGGTGTTCACCCCTGCATGGGTATGCAACGCACAGAACAACCTGATTGACGAGGCATGGTTTGGCAGGAAAGACGTGTTCAATACGGAATACACGTCAGAGGGCGGCACACACGGCTGGAAAGCGAATCCCGAAAAAATCTCTTTCCCCGAAGGAAAGACATGGAAGGATTATGTCCGTGACACACGTCTTGAAATCACCTGCGGCGAGGCACCCTATATAGTCAGCCGCTATGACAACACCACTGGCGCGGTCATTCCGCTTTCTGACCGTATCGGACTGCTTGACCGCAAACTGCGTGTTGTCAGCGAAAATACCGGGACTTCCGGTGAATGGCTGGAAGCCGCGCAGGAAGTTTACAAGAGTCTTTATGCCTATGAATGGCAGGGCGACAGTCTGCTCATCGCCCGTGAATCCATGCTTGCCTCTTTTGTCGAATACTACCGTGCCAAGTTCGGCAAAGACCCGTTGGCGAAGTCCGTCAACTACATTGCCTACATCATATCTTGGAACGTGTGGCAGATGGACGGGCTGAAAGGTGTCGTGCCAAATAGTTGCCACGACAGGGTGGAAATGTCTACCGACCTTTTCGGAGAAACCACGCGGACTGTGACCGCTTGCGAGGGATGCCGCACGGACAACATTTTCAGGCACAACGGCACTTACTGCCTTATAAAGGACTGGCGCGGCAAAGACCCGCAGACCGGGCGTAAAGGCAAGCGAATCCGATACATCGACCTCCTAAAGTGAATGCCCATGAAATACTTTTCTTCCCTTAAACTGAAGCTGATATACGTGTTCCGCATCAACGATGCTGCACACGAAGGTTGCCTGAAGATAGGCGAGGCTACCTGTGACGATGAGAACGTCATCGGGCTGGCACCGAACAGCAAGCCGCTGAACGAGGCGGCAAGGAAGCGCATTAACCAATATACACAGACCGCAGGCATACGCTACGACCTGTTGCATACCGAACTGACACTGTACAACCGTGGCGGCTTGCGCTCGTTCAATGATAAGGAGGTGCATGCCGTGCTGGAGCGTTCCGGCGTGAAGAGGAAGGTGTTTGACAAGGAGAACAAAGCTAACGAGTGGTTCATGACCAGCCTTGATGTCGTAAAGCGTGCCATTGCAGCCGTCAAGGAGGGCAAGGATTCCCTGTCGCCGGGAGAAGTGGCTCACGGGCGCAGCCCCATCGTGTTCCGTCCCGAACAGTGCGAGGCTATTGAGAAAACGGAAAAGCAGTTCAGGAAAGGCAACCAGATGCTATGGAACGCCAAGATGCGTTTCGGCAAGACCCTTTCCGCCCTACAGGTGGTCAAGGACATGGATTTCAAACGCACACTCATCCTTACCCACCGCCCCGTGGTGGACAGCGGATGGTTCGAGGATTTCGGCAAGATATTCTATGACCGCAACAACTTCGCTTACGGCTCCAAGAACAACGGGGAGAGCCATGAAAGCCTTGAACGCAGGGCAAAGGCAGACGGACTGCATTATGTCTATTTCGCCTCCATGCAGGATTTGCGCGGGTCGGAACTCGTTGGCGGCAACTTCGACAAGAACAATGAGGTATTCGCTACACCTTGGGACTTAATCATTGTTGACGAGGCGCACGAGGGCACGCAGACCGAACTCGGCAAGGCGGTGATGGCTGAATTGGTCAAGGACGATACGAAAGTCCTACGATTGTCTGGAACGCCGTTCAACCTGCTGGACGATTTCAAGGAGAACGAAATCTACACATGGGATTATGTGATGGAGCAGCGTGCCAAACACGACTGGGATAAGAACCACTTCGGTGACCCGAACCCGTATGCGGCATTGCCTGCCATGAACATCTACACTTACGACCTCGGACGTTTACTGAAAGAGTTTGTCGATGAGGATGTGGCTTTCAATTTCCGCGAGTTCTTCCGTGTGGACAAAGACGGTAGCTTTATCCATGAGCGTGACGTTTCCGCTTTTCTCAACCTGCTTACCAAAGAGGACAAGGAAAGCTGTTATCCTTTCGCCAGCAAGGAATACCGCAATGTGTTCCGCCATACGCTGTGGATGGTGCCGGGCGTGAAGGAGGCAAAGGCGTTGAGTGCCTTGTTGCAGCGGCATCCCGTGTTCCAGCATTTCCATGTTGTCAATGTAGCGGGCAACGGCGATGAGGACGAGGAAAACCGTGATGCGCTTGAGATGGTAAATGAGGCTATCGGGAAAGACCCGGACCAGACGCGCACCATCACCCTGTCCTGCGGACGCCTGACCACGGGCGTGAGCGTTCCGGCGTGGACTGCCGTGTTCATGCTCTCAGGTTCATATAACACGGCTGCTTCCAGCTATATGCAGACCATCTTCCGCGTGCAGACACCTGCCACTATCAACGGACGGGTGAAAGAGCAGTGCTACGTGTTTGACTTCGCGCCCGACCGCACGCTGAAAGTGCTTGCCGAGACCGCCAAGATTTCTGCCAAGGCAGGAAAGACCTCGCAGGACGACCGCAAGACGATGGGCGACTTCCTCAACTTCTGCCCGGTCATTTCCATCGAAGGCTCGCGCATGGACAAGTTCGACGTACCGCGTATGTTGGAGCAGTTGAAGAAGGTCTATGTGGAACGCGTGGTGCGCAACGGATTCGAGGACAACAGCCTGTACAATGACGAGCTGCTGAAACTGGATGATTTGGAATTGCAGGAGTTCGACGACCTGAAGAAAATCATCGGTCAGACCAAAGCTATGCCCAAGACCAATCAGGTGGACATCAACAACCAAGGGTTGAATAACGAGGAATACGAGGAAAAGGAGAAGCTGGAGAAGAAGCCCAAGAAGGAACTGACCGAGGAGGAGAAGCGCAGATTAGAGGAACTGAAAAAGAAGACGAAGAACCGCGAGGCGGCTATCTCCATCCTCCGTGGCATCTCCATCCGTATGCCCCTGCTCATCTACGGTGCGGAGCTGGATAACGAGGACGAGGAAATCACCATAGACAACTTCGCCGAGAAGATAGACCCGCGTTCCTGGGAGGAGTTCATGCCCAAAGGGGTGAGCAAGCAGAAGTTCAACGCATTCAAGAAATACTACGACCCGGATATCTTCCGTGCCGCAGGCAAGCGCATCCGCGCAATGGCCAGGGCTGCTGACAAACTGAGTGTGGAGGAACGTATCGGACGCATCACGAACATCTTCAGCACGTTCCGCAATCCCGACAAGGAAACGGTGCTTACCCCGTGGCGTGTGGTGAACATGCACTTGGGCGATTGTTTGGGTGGCTACTGCTTTTTTGACAAGGATTATGAGCATACCATTGACGAGCCGCGTTTCATCGAACACGGCAAGGTAACGGAAGAAGTGTTCACCCCTGACAGCCGCATACTTGAAATCAATTCCAAGTCGGGCTTATATCCACTCTATATGGCTTACAGTATTTACCGCTCCCGGCTGAAAGATAGCACCATTTCTGCCGATACGCTTGAAGAGCAGCAGGCAGTGTGGGACAAAACTGTTGCCGAAAATATTTTCGTGGTCTGCAAAACACCGATGGCGAAAAGCATCACCAAGCGGACGCTGGTAGGCTTCCGCGGAACAAAGACAAATATGTATGCACCAGATGACCTTATCAATAAAATCAAGAATCAACCGGAACTTTTCATCAAGAAAGTTCATGACCTAGCAGGAGACAATATGAGATTCAACGCAGTGGTGGGGAATCCGCCGTATCAAGAAGTAGTAGCTCAGAAAGATACAGATAATGGGCAAAAACGCAGCAGCAGTATTTTCCAATATTTCCAGATGATAAGCGAAAAAGTTGGGAAATACACTTCCTTAATATATCCTGGCGCAAGATGGATTCATCGTTCGGGCAAAGGTCTAGAGAAGTTTGGCTTGGCGCAGATGAACGACCCCCACTTGGCTATGCTTGAATTCTTCCCTCAATCCACAGATATATTCAAGGACGTAGCCATCGCCGATGGATTGTCTATCGTCTTAAAAGACATGGACAAAAGGGAGAAAGGCTTTATCTATCGCTATTCCAAAGAAGGCAAGACCATCACCATTCGTACGGACAATCCAGATGAGGAATTGTTCCCGCTCAATCCTAATGACGATGAAATTGTAAGGAAGTTGGACAAGGTGATAAAAGAGCACGGATGCTTACATGATGCGGTATTATCGCAAAAGCTCTTTGGCATTGAAAGCGACTTTGTTGAAAAGAATCCTGCCCTTGTCAGGGAATATAACGATGGAGACACCTTTAACCCAGATACGGAAATAAAGCTGTTCACCAACGACAAAGCGGGCAAGAGCGGGCGTGCTCGCTGGTATGTGGCGAGCAAGAGCGTGATTTCATCGGGCAAAGAATACCTGGGACGCTGGAAGGTCATTGTATCAAGTGCGAATGCTGGAGGTCAAAAGCGTAGCAACCAAATAGCCGTAGTAGACAACCATAGTGCGTTTGGACGTTCGCGAGTAGCATTGAAAACTTTTGAAACCGAAAAGGAAGCACGTAATTTCTTCAAATATGCGACCAGTGAAATAATACGGTTTGCTTTCTTGATGACAGACGAATCTTTAACATCCTTGGCAAAGAAGGTTCCTGATTTATTGGATTATACCGACAATAATGATTTAATAGATTATAATGGAAATGTTAACGGACAGTTATACAAGCTGTTCGGGATAGATGACGCACAGCAACAGTATATAAAAGAAGTGCTTTCTACAAAAAATAACTGACATCCCTAAGTGAAATACCATCTAACCGATGATGAAATAACATTTATTGAGAAGATACCAAGCCAATGTAATATGTAATAAATGAGAGCAAGTATCGTAACTTGCCCTCATCCTCGTATACATAACTAATTTTTATACTGTATTTATCTTTAGCTATTTATACTTACATTCTACAATATTTGTTCTATTTTAGATATGCTGTATTTTTCAAAATCGTCCAAAGAATCGTATAGTTCTCTTATCTTGTTTGGATTATCGGGATTACATTCTTTAGCATCATAGTATTCAACAACTTTAAAGGATGCACCAATGTCGCTAACCTGTCTTCCCAATTTAGTGTCTGCGCTATACTCTAATCGTAACAATAAAGCCTCAATACCATTTATTTCATTAATATCAATGCCTTCATTTGTCGCTTCAAAATGTCTGTATAATAGATTAAATAGACCGAAATATTTTACAACCTGATAACGAAGCATATAAAATACGAAATTTGCGGCCCTTCTAATCCCCTTGTCAACATCGTGTTCTTTATTGATATAATAATTAGCGGATCCGGCAAAACCACGTAAAATAAATGCGGAAATCATACCTGTTAAATAACAATTACCTGATACACCATCTCCATTTTCTGCATAAAATCGCAATTTATCATTTTTGATAATCGGACGAATACTTTGGCATATTAGCTCAAGGCCAGGATTATATGGCTTATGTTGACCAACAAAACGCTTTATCAATTCTTTAATTTTATTTCGATCTGCAAGTGAAAATCTTGCAATAGTATTGTACAAATAGATTTTATCTTCGTATGAAATTGTTCTAAATTCCTCAAAACAGGCATTTGGCATAACTCCACTATCTTTCATCCTATTCAATTGGTTGCGTCGTTCTATTTGTTTCTCTGTAAGATAGGGTGATTCAGTAAATATAATGTCAACATCTTGTTTTTCTATATCCTTGTCGAAAAATTTATGCTGCAGCAATTCAGCTTGTCCATTAATACACTTGCTAAACTCATTATCCATAATAAAGACTCTACCTTTATAATGCTCCATAAATCTACCAGCTCTTCCCTCAATATTTTGAGCATCAAACTTCTTTAAATCTTTAGTTCCTTTTTTGCCAGATAAGACAATTATATTTTTAGCAGTTGTGTTTACGCCTTCTGTAATAGTCGTTGTGCATATTAAAACTTTCAGAATTCCATCATTGAATAATGATATGATTTCTTGTTGAATATATTTAGGAACTAATCCATGGTGTATACCTATCCCTTTCTTTAGAGCTTTTGATACAATCCATTGATTTCCTTTTCTATCTGTAAATAAATTACCAATATGATTAATAAGTTTTACAACTCTGTCATTGTTAATATTTTTTAATCCAGCTTCACCGTTGATAAGTACCTTTGCCCAATTTTCCGTTTGATGCTTTTGGCTACAATAAATAATAGTATTTTCAGACCTTTCCAATAGTTGTTTTACGAGTTGGATGACACGAGTTTTTTTAGCTCTGTTGGTAAAAGTCAAATTAAAAGAGTCATTCACTTTCACGTTGAGGGCCGTATTAATTATAACTTCATCTTTATCTACAATATCATAAAGATTGTAGTCAATAGGAATGAAACCATATCTGTCAAGAAAAATCTGAAAAGAAGATTGCTTGTTTGCATCTGCTATATCGGGAAATACGATATATGGCCCCACGAGTAGAGCATCTGTGGTATCGACCTTCAACAACTCGTATAACGCAATTCTATAAGCAACGTCACGCTCGTTTTCTTGTGGTGTTTCATCTATAATAAATCCATTATCAAGTTTATATACTTCATCTACAAAAACAAAATCAAGATTTAATTCATTGTTTTTATCCAAAAAAGACAAATAACGTTCTGGAGTAAAGATGAGTATGTTTCGTTCTCCAAATATTTCTGTATCGCTGAGGGTATGAATAGTAAAATTATTTTTTATCCAAGCATACTCTGGCTTTGTGTAGATTTTGAATATATTTTCGGAAAGAAGAGAAATAGTTGGAAAAATGAACGCAATATTCGAATATCTCATTTTTCTCACGACTTCGTATATTAAGAATGTTTTACCAAAAGATGTTGCAGCACTTAAAAAATAGCGATTTCTATGTTCTTTTGTAAACATATTTAAAACCTCTTTTTGATAGCGATGCAACATCACACCGTCACCGACAACCATACTACTTTCTTGAACATAGTTACAAAAAGTTTGCAAGGACACTTCTTTATCAACATCTGTTCCTACATTTAGCATGGGATAATAATATTGTGGTATTCCTACTTGATTGGCTAAATAATGCATAAACAACTTATCTGATTGAGACAGTTCGTTATCTTTCATTAAATCAAAATAAGAGCATACCGCCTTTATCATTAAAGGTCGTAGGTCTATATCTCTCTTAGCTTGATTAATCAGCTTTATTGCATTAATGGCTGCTTTTGATTTATCCATTGTAAAACTTGTGTTTTAATTTCACGACTGTTATTTACTGGAAGAAAAATAAAAAATATTGTATTAGGTATTGTTAATGTCGGATTAATTGTACTATATTCGTTTCTAATATGAGTTACCACTTCCAATATCAGTTCCTCGTATGAATTTGCTTTGTTATCGAAAATGACAAGCATTGGATATACTAGGTGCATATTATATTTCTGTGCTTCAATTGCCATGTTAATCATAGGATTATCCCTCCAAGCATCAATAATTGCAGGGATTCTGCTACCTGTGGCTAAATGCTCATATTGGTTATCCATTGCAATAAAATTGCGATTTAGATAATCATCAGAAAGAGCCCTGTCAATATTGTCAAAAATCTTTTTTAAAGACTCCTTGTATCCTGATATGTAAAATTTGGCCTCTCCAAATAGCATAAAAATTGTATCCGCGTTTTCATGCATCAAATAAGAGTCGTAGCCTTTAGTTTCCGCATTCTCCAAAGCAGAGAACATATATCCTCTTGCTATGGCTTTGTCAGCATGATAGTAATGTTGAAGTATAAGATGCAACAAAACCTCTCCTTGAAATCCACAAGCTAGTTGATTAGGGAATGGTGCTGTAGGATTATATTTCAATTTACTTAGCAATGCTCTAATTTGGAGATTATCTAAATGTGTCAGATTTATTTCATTGTCATTATATGCGTATTCAACTATACCGTTATAAATTAATTGCGCAATATCATCATTTGTTCCAATTTGTTTGAAACAATCGTCATGCCGTGTTGAAATATGTGCACAAGGTATGTGTGTCCCATTTACATCAACGGGGAGCTGATATTGCATTATTATGGCACTTTGTATTAAATTTTTGAGGCTTTTACGCATAATTTTATAATTCAAATGATTAAATTCTGCTTAATAATTCTATCACTTTATATATTTCCGAGTATGCCTTCAATTCCTTTGGTGATTCTTTGCACAATTGGTACAATTTTTCGGAATTTGACATAGCCCGTTTCAAATCGCCATTCTCTGTCAAGTATTTATAGAGATTTGTGCGTATGAAATATCGTTTTGTCTTTTCATATCCTGGCATATACTTCTGCAATTCAGGAAGCAGTTGCTCGTAACTCTCATATCGCCGACAAACCACATTAGGCAAGAAATGAAGTAAGAACCAAAATTCCGTACAAGGATTTGTTTCTACAAACATCACTCTCCCGGCATACTTCTTTGCATGGTACTTTTTCTTTGCTCGCTGATATGACTGCATTTCGGAGGGAAACCGTAACAATCTGTCCATATCAAACAGGCATACGATATAGTCATATTGCCTGTTCAAGTAGGATTCGACCAATTTCAGGATATGATTGATGTCGCTATGTTGAGGGAAATCAGGTGCAATCTTGAAAGGATAGCGACACGCAACCCTCAAAGAATCGAAATAGAACCACTCTGTTTCTCCCTCGTCTATGATAGCAATACTTTTTGTTATTGTTCGCCCCATATCATTGGTCGTTTAAGTTAATGTATTGGCTACCAAGGAACGGCAATTTTACTAACTTTCCTTGCTTGTAGGCATTGTAAGGGGAGAGATTTTTGTGCAATCCCAAAGAAGAAAGGCGCACTATTTGGGTCTCGCCCAATTCGTCTTTATCAGTGAACCATATTGTGTCACGTCGAATGAAATCTTCGTTAAGCAGATTAATGTCATGCGTTGTCAGGAGCATTTGAGACGGCCTATTGCTGTTTGCTAAAAATACTTTCAGGAAATAAGCCAGCAGTTCGTAATGAATACTTGTCTCTACTTCGTCAATAGGCACAAACCGATTAGTCTTTAACAAGAAATTCAGAATCACTGCCATTCCCAAAAACCTCATCGTACCATTGGATTCGTATTCTTCAGACAAATCATATACTTTATCGCCTGCCTTATGCTTGAAAGTCAGCGCCGCGTTTGTGATTTTACCCCTCCTTAGCATTTCGGCTTTGGCCTCTTTGTCAATAGGCGCATTCTGAATCAGTTGTTCCAATTCAGGGGTAATCAACTCTTCTTCTTCGTGCAACACCACATCTTCTATGTTGAAATCGGATGCTTTCAAGAAATTTAAAATGAATTTCTTCAAATCTCCAGTTTCGTCTTTATCCAATCGTGATTTGACATACCCAGAAAGCAACATGCCAGGAGCTAATACATCCTTTACATGGTTGGCAAAGTAATCGTACACATCATTCAACTTTGTCCGTTCCACATTGCTTTTGCCAAACGCGGCAAGCACACTGCAATTATTGATTGTATTCCCGGAAATTACTTCTTGGCTTTTCCGTGACATTTTCAGGTTTGAACCAAACTCAATGGATGTGGAATCTGTCGCGGCATCATAACTGCGATTATACAACTTGGTAGGGCGAATAGAATCATAAACGACCAATGTCTCAGAATGAATATACTTTGCATCTAATTCAAAACTAAGAATATATTTCGATTGGTTGATATAAAATACCATCGACATCTTTGTTGTTCCATTTCTTGAAGTATCGTCCAGCATGAAAGGAACAACTCCCGTTTTCTCATTCCGGTCTTTAGGCATTCTCAAAACCAACATTCTGAAGAACTCAATGGCATTTAATACATTAGTTTTACCGGAAGCGTTGGCGCCATAGATGATGCCTACCTTCAGCAATCTGACTCCCTCTTTAACCTCATACGAATATTCATCAGACATAAAAGTATCTGATGTGGGTTCAAAACTAATTTTTTGAGCCGATTTAATGGAGAAAAAGTTTTCAACTGAGAAGTTTACTATCATACTTGATGTTTTTATCTTGTTTAGGTGCAAAGATACAAACAAAACGGCATACAACCAAATATAATATAAAATATCGTAGCAAAATTACAAATATACTGATTAAAATAGAAATTCCAAGCGTTACGTGTTATAGGAGTCATATAGGTAGGCTTAATCTGTGGATTATCAAAATTTGTGTATGATGTTGAGTTTTTCAAGAAAAAGCCGTATCTTTGTCCTCAGCTAATCACCCCACTTCAAAGCGATGAAGAATACAGAAGTTAGC
The DNA here is from genome assembly GCF_030373775.1 of Bacteroides gallinaceum. Taxonomy (NCBI): domain Bacteria; kingdom Pseudomonadati; phylum Bacteroidota; class Bacteroidia; order Bacteroidales; family Bacteroidaceae; genus Bacteroides; species Bacteroides gallinaceum. The sequence continues at coordinate 16,387 of NZ_JAUDEN010000015.1, forward strand.
ACGTTACAAATCCATTACCTATCATCAAAACAACTTATCACGATCAACTGATAGATAATGATTTACATTTGGAACGAATAGTTGTTTCCAAGTCGTTACCTGTCAAACTGACAATCTTTGTAAGTTTCTTGTTTTCAATGAATAAGAAGAATTTATATGTCTTGCACAATGCATTGAGAGGGTAAACGGAAGCCCTATCTGTTCTCCGACAACCGCCAGCGACTGATTGATGCATTTCGTTGCATTGTTACGGGACTTGTACAGAGCCTCAGCATCATCAAGATCCAGATCATACTTTACTAAGTTGAATACATACCGACATCCGGCACGTTCCACCGGTGAAGAATATTCAAGCAGGTTCCGTAAGAGGAATTACATGGCGATTGTTCGTCTTAATCATGATTTTTCTCAGTTCCTTCTTCTCAAAATTGACATGGCCCCACTGCAATGTCATCACATCCACTACACGGAGTCCACAGGCATGGAAGGCAAAGAAGAACATTTCCAAAATTCTTTTCTGCGCGGTTCAGTACAAGTCTTGTAATATTCAAGCAATGCCGCCATCTGTTCCTTACTGAAACTTTTGCCGTCAAACTCTGCCTCTTCTTCAGAAAGCGATACCTTAGTTACAATGCGCATATCCTGAATCCTTGCATTGACGGCAGGTTCCATCATGCCCATTTCACAGGCGTATGCACATGCTTTTAATATCGGAGTCAGAGAGTGGTTGATAGTGGCATCACTGTTCTGCTTGATTTCCCTGCGCCACGATATATAACTGTCTAACAACTCCGGAGTCATATCGCCTACATAAATGCTGTCAGAACGATAGGTTCCCTGTCGGGTAGCCCTCAGGAATGTCTGGAATATATTCATGCAGCTCTTTCCGTTTTCATACCGGCTCCTTCCGATTCTGTTTCTTGCATAGTCTGAAGAAAGACGTTCCAATGTAAACTCCACGAAGTCCTTTCCTTGATCACGACGTGCAAACGGTTTGTCCGCAAGAAAGCCGAATACGACATCAGCGGTTATCTGATTAGGATGTTTTTCGCTATATTCGGCAAGTTGTGAATCTATACGTTCAACACGTGCCAGCAATAACTGGTTAAGCCGTTTGGATTCAGCACCATGACTTGCACGTATTTCACCCCGTCCCTGGTTGCCGTTCTAGTTCCAGTCCGCAACCTTGACAAAGACATTCGTTGTCTTACGGATTACCTGCCCGTTCCAAGTGTATTCCAACTCGACAGGATAGGCTTTTTCCTTGTCAACCACTTTCGGCGTGCGAAGGCGGTATTTGCCCAATGGATATAGTCTTTTCGGTCTTCCCATATGCTTTTCCTCCCAATTCAATATTCATGAGGAGAAACAATGGTAATGTATTTTAGACAAACAAACCGCACTATAAAACACCATAAAACACCAACGCGACAAACAAATAATCTTTGTTCATCGCGTTGGTGTTTAATTGTTTGACTAGTCCGAAGGCTATCAGTATTCCTCTTCGTTGAAAAAGAAGTCTTCTTTGCTCGGATAGTCAGGCCAAATATCTTCAATGCTTTCATATATTTCGCCTTCATCCTCCATTTCCTGCAAGTTTTCAATAACTTCCAGCGGAGCACCCGAACGCATAGCATAGTCAATCAGTTCATCTTTTGTTGCCGGCCAAGGAGCATCTTCAAGCTTAGAGGCCAATTCCAATGTCCAATACATGATATTTAAATTTTAAAGTTTCACATTCTAATTATTGAGCCACAAATGTATAACAAAATATCTCATTTGCAACTTTTATCCCAATAAATTTCATCTTTATTTGTTAAACAGTTCAATCTTCTTGCCAAAATGAACAAATAATCAGACAATCTGTTAATAAAACGTTTTACGTTCCCGTCTATCTCGCATACGCCCTTTTCTTCCAGTTCAAGAATCCTCCGCTCAGCCCGACGGCAAACCGTACGGCACACATGACACAAAGCAGCGTCCCGGTTTCCTCCCGGCAAGATAAATCCCTGCAACGGAGGCAATGACGCATCAATATCATCTATGGCCCGCTCTAAAAAAGCAACATGCTCCGGTGCCACCATACCAGTCACATGCAAATCCGTTTCGTTCTGGTCGGTTGCCAGATAAGCTCCCAAGGCAAACAGGCGATGCTGTATATTGCGCAATTGAACTTCCGTCTCAACATCATCTACAGACACGGCCAGCATACCCAGAAACGAGTTCAGTTCATCTACCGTACCATACGCTTCCAGACGGGCATGAGTCTTCGACACCCTCACCCCACCAACCAGGGAAGTAGTGCCTTTGTCGCCAGTCTTCGTATAAATCTTACTTTTTCCCATATCCGATACAACCTGAAAACTCTACAGAAAGTTCACGATCCGATGCTCTTTTGCCCGTTTTTTATCAAAAAACACAATGCCGATATCATACAGGTCAAAAGTTACTCCCGTGCGCGGATCCCTGACAACACTTTGCCACCACCGCTTCTTCTCGCCATTCAAATATGGCTTCCCTATTATAAAGCATGTATTCGGTCCGGCAAATGGAAGAAGCTCTTCAAATACTTTCTCATAATCCGCCGTATAAGCAATATGAACCAGATCGGGTACAACTCCCTTTCCTGTCAGTTCCTTCACTTTTTCCTGCCAGCTGCCTTCGAGATATTCCACCGCAGGCTTGGCAGACAAGATGCGTTTTACAGCCTCCTGGCACTGTTCTGCAAACGTGTAAACCGACATTTCATTCCGTGCCTCAAGCATATACCTCACACTTATTCCGCTTCCTGTCCCCACTTCAAAAAGAACAGACGGTTGAAGATAGTTCACAAGCCGGAAAAGAAACTTGTCCACTTTCTCACGGTAATGGGGCAAAAAGGCCACAACTCTCCGCAAATGATGCAAAGAGCTATAAGCATAGAAAGGCTGTTGTTCATAAACAACATTTGTTATGAAAAAGAAATCTGACGGAGAATGTACGCCATAGCCTTTCCGGTGGCAGATACGCTTGCACCAGTTCCATCCCCGTAAAATAATATCCCCCATTTCCAAGCAATCATTAAAAGTTATAACTTGGGGCAAAGTTAAAAATTTATGACAGACCAACAGACATCAGAACAAAAAAAATCATCCTGCAACAAACCGCAGGATGATTCTTTATTCAAATAACCTGATTTTAAGCGCGTGACTTGCCCAGTTGTTCGTCCAAATAAAGGATGCCCGCACCGTCACCGCATTTTCTCAACTTCTCAACAATACCTTGCGCAGTAGCTTCTTCTTCCACCTGCTCGCGGACATAGCCCCACAAGAAGTCCTGAGAAGCCTTGTCTTTCTCGCCCGAAGCTACATTGACAAGTTCGTCAATCAGTTCAGAAACATGACATTCATGTTTATATACGTGTTCAAACACTTCCAGCACACTGCCCCAGCCCTGTGGAACAACATCTATTTTATCAACTTTAGCAACGCCTCCACGTTTTGCCACATAGTCTGCCAAGTCATAAGCATGCTGCAATTCCTCTTGCGACTGCTTTCTCATCCATGATGCAAAGCCGTCGAATCCTTCACTCTGCAGATAAAAAGACATTGAAAGATACAAGTTGGAAGACCACATTTCAGCATTGATCTGGTCATTAATCGCGTTCTGTAATTTTTCTGAAATCATAATTGTATGTTTTTTTAATTGTTTAATCAAGATGTACTATACTTCCTACAAACAGAGTGCCAATGAAAATGCAAACTGACAATCTGTCGCGAAATCTCAACAAGAGCGCTGGATCATCCTTGCCTTTCCCCAGAAATAGGGCGATAAACGAAGCTTATCCATCAACCAGGCGATACCCAAGCATCCTGACACTGTTATCGCCAACGATACAGCCAGAAAAAGCATGCCAGAAGAGTCAAACGAAAAAACAGGCACAAGCGGTTTGACAAGCATGGTAAATATAGGAGAAAAAACCAAAAGAATAAAAGTGTTTGCCCCTATAAAATTGGCAGCACGGGCAAACCTCTCCGGCAAGCAGCGATACAAAACAAGTGACAAGCTGACAGCCAAATATGTCAGCAAAACACCCGAAACAAGCGCCCTGTCAAGATTCGACATATCAGAGGCAAGCCAGACAAACGGAAGCACAGCCCACAACGACGGCCTGAAAAAAGAGCAGAACCCAACAGAAGTGCGCCTTAAAACGGCTCCTGCAAGGAAATAAAAAGCATTAGGCAAAGAAACCACTCCAGCCCATGCAGCCTCTGCCGCATAAAGCAGACCAAGAATGATAAAGAATGAGATCAAGTTTCTCCGGTTACGGAAAAGACGAAATGCTACATAATAGGTCAATCCGCAAACTATCAAAGTATGCAAATACCAATAAGGCCCTACCGGATGCAGGAAAAGCTTCTCCAGCCATACTCCCCACCCCAACTCATCAATGCCGCCACGAACCGGAAGCACGGATGACACAATCACATATCCGCTCTCCATCACTGCGTAAGGTATGAAAATCCAGACAATCATCCTGAGAAACGGACGAATTTCCTTTTCCACATTCATCAGATACCCCGATATGATCAGGAAAGCCGGCATATGAAATGTATAGACCAAAGACTTGGCATAAGGATATTTGTCGCCAATGTATGCCAGATGAAACACAATCATCAGCAAGATGAATATGCATTTCAAAAAATCCAGTTCCGCAATTCTGCCCTTCATACAAACATGCCTTTAAAAAAGGCAAAATTAGGAAATAAAAACAGACAAGCAAATGCTTTCCACCCCAAAAAGAAAAGCAAATGCCCGAATATAAGTTCAAAACACAGAGCTACAAGCACAGAACGCTGTGCTTGCACCTCTGTGTTCAATTCTTTCACATTACAGAATACTGATACTGCTCTGGATCGGAGTCATAATGAACGTAAATTCATAATCACCGTAAGGCAGCACATATTCATCAAGCGGCCATGCACCCCAACTGTTTACACATCCCAAGCCCATCTGAGCTTTGTCGATCAGTACATTCGTCAGATCGGCAGGTTTCACCTCGTTCGAATGTTCCTGACGTTTGTAAGGTCCCGAGTCGAGCGAACTGATGGTATAATGCAGAGCAGAAGCCGAGAAAGGAGCCTCTGAAACAAATTCCAGACCGTTGCCCGCATCATTCATCTGCCTCCACCAGCGGATGTCAGTCTTGTTGCCATTTTCCTGCGGACGGATATAAGCATAGAACTGGTCGCTTACATTCTGGTTCCAGATGCCAAGATCCGTACAATGATTGCGGTCGCTGTAATTCTCTATCGGACCACGTCCGTAGAATGAAATCTTCTCGAAAGATTTCGGCATAACCAACTGCATGCCGAAACGGAACATCGGAGATACCTTTGCGTTCTTATCCGCCACCATCTTCTGGGTAACCTTTACAGCACCCTGATTGTTGATGACATAAGTCAGATACAGTTTTGTGGCTTCAGAAATGCCTTTCATTGCATATTCAGCAGAAACGGTTACTTGCCCATTAGCCGTTTCATGTTTGATGGATTCCAGCTTAAGCCCCGGATTCAGCCATGCACGGAACCTGTTCTGCAAGTTGGCACCAAAATCGTTATCAGTCGGAGCACGCCAGAAGTTCGGTGTCAAAGCTTCACCTTCCTTAATCATATCAACCCCATTCACTGTATACCGATCCATATAGCCGGTATATTTATTGAACTGAATATTGAAATTGCTCCCCGTAATCTCCACACAATTGACGTTGTCCGCATTTACTTCGGGAACTATGGCCACCTCGTTGCTTCCAACCACATTGGGGAAGTCCATCGAAGGCGCCTTGTATTCAGTCAGAGCCAACTGATCCTTTGCCACCACATGACCGGCCGGAATCAGGTTTTCACGATTCTTCTGGATATATCTCACATTCAGCAGCCATTCGCCTTCCCCATCGGTCTGTCCCAAATCCAGTTTTACAGTAGCTGTCTGACGGGGAGCAACATTCAGATTTTCCATACGTCCGCTGCGCACAGCCTTGCCGTCCTTCAGCACTTCCCATTCCATAGCGTATGCCGAAAGGTCACGGAAGAAATTCTCGTTATACACTTTCACTTCACCTTTAGACAAGTCTCCCGGAGTTGTCCAGATGTTCTGATAGTAATAAGCCACTTCATACATGTGCGGATTCGGCTTACGGTCAGGACTGATCAGCCCATTGTCGCAGAAGTTGAAGTCGCTGGCGTCAAAACGGTTGAAATCGCCGCCATAAGCATAGATCATCACCCCGTCCTTGCCTTTCCAGCGGCAAGACTGGTCAACGAAGTCCCAAATGAATCCACCTTGATATTTCGGATATTTGCGTACCAGATCCCAATACTCCTTGAAGCCTCCCTCAGAATTACCCATGGCATGAGCATATTCACACTGAATCAGCGGCTTGGTCTTGCTGTCATCCTCACAATACTTGATACAGTTTTTATAATCATAATACATCGGGCAGAAAATGTCTGTCTTTCCAGTCTGATGTGCCTGCTCATACTGCACCGGACGGCTTGAGTCTTCAGCCTTCACCCAATCATATGCAGCTTCAAAGTTAGGTCCATACCCGGCTTCGTTACCCAATGACCAGAAAATGATGCTCGGGTGATTGAAACTGCGCTGCACATTACGCTGGTTGCGCTCCAGATGCGCTTTCTTGTAGGAAGCATTCTTTGCCAGCGTCTTGTCACCGTATCCCATCCCGTGCGACTCGATGTTAGCCTCAGCCACCATATAGATTCCATACTTGTCGCACAGATCATACCAGAAATTATCATCCGGATAATGGCAGGTACGCACAGCATTGATGTTGAAACGCTTCATGAGCTGAATGTCCTGAATCATGCGTTCGCGTGAAACATGATAACCGCCGTCGGGATCCATCTCATGACGGTTAGCCCCTTTGAACAGAACGGGCTGTCCATTTACAAGAACCTGAGAGCCTTTCAGTTCAACTTTGCGGAACCCTACTTTGACCGGAATCACTTCGCTCACCTTATTTCCTTCTTTTACAGTTGCGCGCAAAGTATAAAGATAAGGAGTTTCAGCCGTCCATTTATTAGGATTCTCCACATTCATAGTCACCGACACATTCTTGGAACCGTTTGCGGAAGCAGATGCTACGGTTTTGTTCTGTGCATCCAAGAGCTCCAGCTCAACGTTCACATTCCCCTTCAAGCTCAGGTTTACGGCCAGCGAACCATTCTTATACTGGCTGTCCAGATCCGGAATTATCCGAATGTCGTCAATCCGTTTCTTGTTACGAGTATACAGATAACAGTCGCGAGCTACCCCCGTATAACGGAAAAAGTCCTGGTCTTCCAGATATGAGCCGTCACACCAGCGGAACACTTGAAAAGCGATCAGGTTCTTCTGCCCTGCTTTCAAGTAAGGAGTCAAGTCAAACTCAGCTTCCAGCTTGCTGTCTTCACTGTAGCCCACATATTTTCCGTTCACCCAAAGATACATGTTTGAACTGACAGCACCAAAGTGGGCAATGATATCTTTTCCTTTCCACTCGGCAGGAACCATGATTTCGCGCCGATACGAACCCACATGATTCTTTTCGACCGGCACATACGGAGGGTTGCTTTCATACTGGTTCCTCCATGCATAACCCGTATTCACGTAAATGGGATCGCCATACCCGTTAAGCTCCCATACACCCGGAACTTGCAGATCATCCCATCCTTTGTCGTTGAAACCCACTTTCCAAAAATCGGTAGGGCGAGCGTCCGCATTGGCCACCCAGAAGAATTTCCAGATGCCGTTAATGCTCATAAAATTCTCAGAATCTTCCTTTACAGCTTTCCCCGCCTTCTCCAGATTCTCATAAGCGAAAAAGTTTGCATGCATAGGCGCACGATTCACCGCATTGATTTCCGGATCTTGCCATTCTTTGAAACTTTGAGCGTTTGCAGAAAGCAAACAAGCGCCAAAGATGCCTAGAACTAATTGTTTTTTCATGGTTTATAAATAGATGGTTATAAAATATAAAAAATTAAGCGTTGCAAATATAGGACGTTTCCTATTCCCAGCAGGACATTTTTTCGTCATTCAACCACCCAATTCTTGTCATAAGGGACAATAACCCGCGGATTATAATGCATTTCTTCCTTATCAGGTATGCGAATGACATATTCTTTCTTCCCATGATTAGGCAAAGAGAAATCCCTCAGCCAAGGATTCATGTTTCTGAGCAGACTGAAATTTGTTCCCTGCGATTTTGCGAATCTGGGCAGATCTTCAATATGTCCCGTCACTTTCACCGTGTGATAAGGGATAGGAGGATACAAATCGCTTGCCCGCAAACGGAAACCAAACTTCTTGGGAGCGGCCAACATTGTTTTCACGGCCAATATCCGATACACATAACGCGCCGTTTCTTCAACCAGATAAAGGTCAAGTGCGTTTTCGGCATACTGCCGGTCCTGCTGCCGCGAAATTCTGCCTTGCCCCGCATTATACGATGCTGCTACCGTTTCCCAGTTGCCGAAGCGGGCATAAGCCTGCTTCAGATACTTACAGGCCGCACGGGTAGCTTTCTCCACATCATAACGTTCGTCCACATGACTGTTCACTTCCAGTCCGAACTCCTTCGCTGTGCCCGGCATGAACTGCCACAGGCCAGCCGCTCCTGCAACCGAACGAGCCAGCGGATTGACATTGCTCTCAATCGCCATCAGATACTTGAAGTCTTCAGGAACTCCATATTCTTTCAATATAGGATCGACAATAGGAAAATAACGGTTTGCACGCTTGATGATCTGAAGAGAGGTGCTATGCATATAAGCAAATGCCATCAGTTCACGATCCATCCGCTCACGCCGGTCAAAACGGGTCAGATCAATAGCCGTGCCGCAAAATACAATACTTTCGGGAACTTCTATGCAGCTATACTGCACCACGTCCTGCTCTGAATGCTTTTCATCGCCTGCTCTCGTAAATCCTGACAATGAAAAAATGACAAAAAGAAAAAACAGCATACCGACGCCTATGTGTAAACAATGAGTATTTTTCATATTTCAGTCAATTTGCAAACTAAAATACGAAATACGGCATAAAAGAACGCTATCTTTTAGCAAAATTTATAAAATCTATCCGGCAAGACACCCGCGAACGGCCGGATCAGTCTTTCAAGGCAAAACTCCGCAAGATTGTTTCCGGAAGCGCATCATCCGCATCCTTGTAAACAATCGAAACGTAAAACCCGCAACTGCCATCTTTGGCAAGAAGGTAACTGTAGACACAACGGTCAGATCCGCAAATCCCTTTCAGATACACTCCATGGAACTGAGAAAGATCAAAAGACACAACCGGTGTCTGCTTTGTCACCTCATCGTCCGCAGCTATGGCCTTCAGTTCGCCAGCCAGTTCCGCCCGCCTGATGCCTTCACCTTCCAGAAGTTCCACAGTTATATAGTAGGTAGAGTTGCCGACAGCATATCCTTCCGAAGAATCTTCCTCCACAACCATATCGGAGGGAGCCTTGAACGACACATCAAACGAGGTCCACACGACAGACTTCAACTCTTGCGAACGACAAGGGACAGACAGCAGAAAAGCCGCAAGAAGAAAAAGGAATTTACTCATGGCTTTCTTTCCGCTACAACCTTTTTGGCATAAACTTCTTCTTCCGGGTTCACCATCACCCGCACGCTTCCCCCCATGCCCGCATACGGAGAAGTTACAACCGACAAGCTTTCATCCTTCAGCATGGCATCCACGCCGGCGGAAGCCAGCAAGCCCTTTACCAATTCGGCCTCCCAGAGATCCCCTCTGAAAACCTCAACCAAAGAGTCATAATCATTCGCTCTCATAATCCGAAAATTTAATAAACCAAGCAGAGCATATACCCTGCTTCTTATTTTCAAAGATAAGAAAAGTTTTCAAACAATCGCTTCTTCAGGCCGAGTTTTTTTCGTTGCCGGATTACATTTCCAATAAAGCAACATTCTATCAAGTTCTGAAACAAGCTGCCCTTATTGTGTGTTGGAAACTTCTACTTTTCCGACACACAATTTTACGCCATTCCTTTCAATTTTTCGACCAGCAAATGTGCATGGCGAACTGCTTTCGCTTTCATCCGGGCCAGCTCTGCTTCATCATGGCGGCTGGCATACGAAAGGCCTCCGCTATAGATGTAGCCACACCATTGCAGTCCACACAAATCTGCCATTTGCTTATATGCAGGAAGGAAATCATCAATGGGATAGTGCTGCGGACCGTCATACCGGTACATATCTTCGGGTGCACCGGAGGTAAAAGACAGGACAATCTGCTTGCCTTTCAATTTATCTCCTGTGCTGCCATGAGAGAAGCCATGCGTGAAAGTCTGCTCCACCCAGCGGTGCAGAAGCGAAGGCGCACTATACCAGAATAATGGATATTGCAGCACAATAATGTCTGCACGAAGCAGTCGCTCCTGTTCTGCTTTCACGTCAATATGAAAATCCGGATACAGCTTGTCCAGATAGGCAAACTCTGCCTCTGGCAATAAATGCTTTGTTTCTTCCAATATGGTCTTGTTGGCAAACGAATCGTTCAAATCGGGATGTCCCGACACAATCAAAATCTTTTTCATCTTCTTTTCTTTTTATATTATACCTTATTGCAATCTCTTTCGGAAACACTCTGAGCAGCCGCTTGAACGAACGGTTATTGAAACCTGCTGCCTCATATACATCAGAAAGTTCTGTACTGCTATGCTTCAACCATTCGTATGCCCAATCAAGTTTTTTTGACGAGCCATTTCTCCAGCAACAGCTGTTGTCCACCACATCTCGCGCGACATGCAATATCCCAATACTGGATGTCCTTATGATTGGAGCATACTGATGCAAAAATAATGATTTTCCAGTTCTTCTTTTTGCATTCCGTTCTGTTTTTCTCGTTCAATCCACGGCTCTTTCATTTAAAATAAACCCAATAAGCCTTGTTATTGTTCGAGAAATCATTATTTTTGCATGTTGCGATTCAGGAAGCACCGCTTCCGGTGTTTCTTTTTATCGTTCATATAAAATGATTTTTGTAGGCGGAGATCAAATGCGACAGAGGTTGCTTTTTGATTTCCGCTCTTAAATTTCAGCACGTCGGGACTGTATGATACTGCATGCAGAACAGACATCGGACAAAGCGCATTTGGAAAAACAAGGCGAAGACTGCAAGCTTGTAGACTGGTATCTTGACGTGCTCCGCAACCACAAGGATAATGTTTAACCATCCGGACAGTGCAGTGCATATATCGGAAAGTATGAAGATTCCTTCGTCACAAACTGATCAAAAATCATGCATTATGATGCCTGTTAACTTCGCAGGCAAAGGTAAAACAGTTAATAAAAATTCCTTCTGATTCGCTCATATAAATAGCTATAACTACTATAAGTCTACAAACAAGGCTAGAAAGAAAGCTACATCAGCTCTCTATATGGAAAATATTATTAGTGTCCACTAAAAAGCCATAGAAGTTCTTTGAAATTATTGAAGTTCAATTTGTTATAAGCGATTTGATATTCCCGAAACGTGAATTTAACTTTGCGGTCAAAATCAGACCGTTATGTTTAAAGACGAGTATGTTTTCTCTCAATTAGTGAAATTCCTTGATTACGAGAAATTCAAATACATTGTGAAGAAATACAATGGCAACAAGTATATCAAGAGCTATACCTGTTGGAACCAACAGTTTACAATGACGTTCGGTCAGCTATTTACTCTACAACGATTGATCTGTGCCTGCCAGTGTTTGAGTGGGCTAGATTTCGCAAACATAAAGGCGGAATAAAGTTGCATACGCTCTACGATATTGAAGCGGAAGTTCCTGCATTTGTGCATGTTACACCATCTAATATTCACGATTCAAAGGCTATGCCTGAAACTCCATACGAATCAGGAGCACATTACATATTCGACTGCGGGTATAACGATTTCAGCAACCTTCATACGACAAATCGTATAGGTGCTTTCTTCGTCGTGCGAACCAAAACAAACATACGGATCAAGCCTAAAACCTGGAAACGAAGATTGCCGGAAGGTGTAGTTTCGGATGCAATCGGATGCCTTACGGCTTATAAAAGTTCTAAGGATTACCCCGGGGAATTTAGAAAACTCATCGTGGAGAATCCTGAAGACGGTACACAATACATCTTCCTGACGAACAATCTTGACGCATCTGCGGAGTTAATATCATCGCTTTATCGAAACAGATGGAGTGTTGAACTGTTCTTCAAACGGATAAAACAACATCTCAGTGACTTGTTTGACAAATCGAATTTCAAAAATGTCAAAGACCGATATGATTCAAGTAAACCGAATTTATTTAATTTTTAACCTTGTCCATTTTTAGTGGACAGTAGTGACTTAAAGTTTAAACATTCTCTTATTAATTGCAAATAATTGAACGGAACGACAGGCATTCTGGCCTGAATCATTAATTTTGCATTCAGCCTATTCATGAAAACACGTTTTATTTAAACATCAAAACGATATGAACAATAATAATGATAGAAGTTGGAATGACAATTTTAAAGCATATACAGAATATATTGTCAATCATAAGAATTATGCTGGTCTACCATACGAAAGGGGGAAAAATGGATGCGTCAAATGGGTTGTTGCCGGCAAGTCTAAACAAGGTATTGCACGGACTAATTGGTGGAACGAAAAATGCAAGCAACATGACATACCTATCCAAAAAGGATGTTATGCTATTATAGCCAGGTTGTTACATCCTACTAAGATGCATACTTGCCAATGCTGTGGAAAGCAACTGAGCATTTATGCTGTTTACCCTTCAAAGTTGCTTTTGACAAAGCTCAAAAAGGACTACGACATCAACGTTGAACAGACTTCTTGCACAATTATGGAAATAGTCCAACATCATTTCAACACAGAAAAAGACTTAAAATACATCGCTGCACTCTTTGGCGTGACATCTTACGCAAACAAAACGGATTTAATAGAGCAAATCAAAAGATTGGCACAGAGCGAACAAAGCAAGTATTTATCGCCCGGAGTTATGAGCAATTGTCCAGACCGATTTGACGGCTTTCATTCGGACGGATTATGCTGCCGTGAAAGAACGGACAAAGGCAGACACAAAGATAATATGCAGACCTATACACAGGACAGACGGGCATATGAAGAATGGGCTGACGGAAACTACAATCTCGCCAACAGACTGATGGGAGAATTTCATAAATGCACTGTCAGGTATGAATGCCCTGTTTGCAAACAAATGGCACAAATGTCACCAGACCATATAGGTCCTATTTCACTGGGATTTTGCCATAGCACAAACTTTGCTCCCATGTGCGCCTCATGCAATTCCGCGAAGAATAACCGCTTTACCCTTAGCGATGTAAAGAAACTGATACAATTGGAAAACAACGGCCAAACTGTTGTTAGTTGGCATGCTAAATACATTTGGGACAAATGTAAATTCAACGCCAACAGTGATGATGACGCCAAGAAACTAAGTTCCATTATGGCAAAGTGCCACCAAAATATCTTAAAGTTGTTTTCAGTTATAAGCGAGAAAGGCGGAAATGAGTTGTTGATGCAATATCTACATCCCGAGTATTCCCTTTATGATTATCGCTTCAAGAACTTCAACCCGATGAAGTTAGAGGAACTACAAATAATAGAGAAGCCTTTAACCAGCAAAAACAAGCGCAAAAATCAGGAGCGTTACATACGCATCGCTTTTGAATCATTACGAGATTTCAGTAAAAAAGATAACAGAAAAGTTCTTTTTTATACAGACAGGAAAGATATTCAAGAACAGACCGATCAGATTATCGGTTTGCTGAATGATAAAAAAATGTCAGAAGCCAAGGCCAAACTTAACGACACAATAGAGAAATTATGTGATTATGTTGAAAACGGAGATTGAGCGGAGAGGGTAGCTGAGCCCCTCCACTCAATCGCATTTATTGGGCAATACACATATTATAAAATTCTTCAAATGTGATTTCGCGCCTCATCAACCTATCGTATGGATGAACGACAGACGGATTATAGTCCATTTCGGGATAACCTCCCCCATTGTCCAACGCAGGGAGCGATTCGATTGCATCTCGAACAGACATTGCTATAGGTAATTTTGCGTTTGCCTGAACCGTTTTCCGTCTTGTTTTGCAGTTATCAGGCAATCGGAACAAGGGAGAAGGCGCATTGACAATTACACCATCTTTAGAACCTATAATAAACACACGCTTACGACGCTGCGGAACCCCGAACTCTTCCGCGTTTAATTTTATCGGCTGATTCACAAAATAACCGACATCCGCAAATGCCTGAATTATCTCTTTCATGGCTTCACCTTTTCTCATAGTCAAGATACCCGGAACATTCTCCATAACAAAAAAACTAGGCTTTAATCTCTCAACCATCTCAACAAATTCTTTAAACAATTGATTTCGTTTGTCGTTCGGATCACGCCATCCGGCATAAGAAAAGCCTTGACACGGAGGCCCGCCAATTACCACATCAATGTTACGTCTACCGCACGCCATCAATAACTTTTGTTTCGTTTCATCAAGGGTTATGTCACCGACAATGAAGTTGTCTTCAGAAGTATACCGGGAATGATTGTACGCATATGTCGACATAATGCTTCTATCAAGTTCATTGGCCGCCACCAAACTATAACCATCCATAATGAATCCTTCAGACAAGCCTCCGCAACCGGCAAACAGATCAACGAAACTATAACTGTTTAAATGCGGCTTTATTAAACAGGCTACGGCTCTCGCCAACAACGGCGGCACCGCATTCCCAATCTGCTTATACTGTGACGCGACAGAACCCTTGAACACAAAATCATCCGGAAAAGATTGCAAACGTGCAGCTTCTCTGTTTGACATGACCCTGCATTGGCTTGGATGCAGATTACACCCATTCCCGACCCGATTGAAATAAGTAGCAATGGTATAGCTCGGCTCATCCCAGCTCAACCGTCCATAATATGTGGTGCGACCACCCGACGCACGTATGTTTGTCAATCGCGCATCCGATATCGTAAGGGGAATGTCTTTCCAATTTCCCCCTTCCGGAATATGAGGAGCGATTTCCGCCTCATGCTTCCCCATTTTAAATGCAATGTGGTTGTATAATTTCATACCGCAACATATCTGATTTCTTCGGCGCTTAAGCCATATAAGCTACCGATGTATGCGTCCAGCTTCTCTTGACTTGTATATTCAAATTTATCATCCACCAAATCAAGATTAACAAGAGGCAGTTCATCCAGTTCATAATTATTGATATGATTGTTTGAACTTGTGACTTTAAACCTCCAGTTGAGAAGGCTGCTGTTAAGCAGAAGATACAGTTTCTGCAATGTACTATAGTCTGAAGAAATATAGTTGCATGAGTTACCGAGAATATCACTCGCTCCGCAAAAGACAAACTTCAGGCGGCGACCCTGACCACCATTAGAGATTTGCTGGCATATCAGCCTTCTTTTGTTGAAATCTTTGGTAATGTAGTCGTTTGATCGAGTTTTTAGAAAATCTTCTTGCACAAATTCTTGGCTTCCGCCTTTAATGCCATCTGCTCCAATCATATTGCCCCTCACGAGCCTATATGGAGTTATCTCTTTCGTGATATATTGCTTGGACAAAGTTAAGTCGAGTTCTCCACGCCTATTGCGGATATTATGGTAACTCCGTAAAGGCTGGCAAAAAGACAATTTTTTAAGTACATTCCATCCTTGTTTGGATATCAGCGGTATTTCCATATTATTCCCAAACAGTTGCTTTATAAGGCTTATTTCAACTTCAAACCTTTCCACACCCACTGCAATTTCTATTTTGTCTGTCTTTCCACCTTTTCTCATATAAAAAATATTGGAGGCTTGAGTGACATTCTCAAACAATTGTGCAGCCTCGCTGAAACTTTTAATGGTCAAAATAGTATTCTTCAGCAAAAGGTGTTTACGCAATTTTGATGCAGAAACATCCGCAAACAGTGTGGAAGGACAGATTATGCCCATCATGCCGTCAGGCTTCAAAAAACCGAGCATACGTTCAATGCTCAACTGATACAGATTGAGCATTCCCTCAATGGAATGATTGTAAAGCCCAGACTTCCTGAAGTAGTTGACCATCTGCATGAGTCTGTTTCCCTTTTCATCCGCTATTTTTTTCTTGTTAGGCTTAAGAACCAGATACGGAGGATTTGAAACGATAATATCGAACTTTTCCATGCACCCTCCAAAATCTTGAAATGACAAACCTTTTAAAGAATCTGAAAACATGCCGTCATCCATAAGTGCATTACGCCACAAAACCCTCTTGCTGACCGCTTCTAAAGAGTCTGCACATATCCTGTCCAGATAAGACACTGCTTTTAAACGAGTTATATTCACTGCATTTACATCAATGTCTACAGCACAGATGTTTTTAAGCACCGAATCATTTGGCTGCATGCCATACTTCTCATGCAAGCATTTCACAATTGAATCGTAGAAACGTCCTGTTCCGCATGCGAAATCCAATATACAAATGTCATCATATACATTATAGTGCTCAAGTGTGTTATACACAATCTCATCCGTTATGCTCGTTTGTGTATATACGGCACCAGTTTCTATCAGATTACTCTTTGAGCGTATTCTTTCTACCTTATTGTTCCGGTATATAAATGAAGAATTAAGATAAGACACATGCAAACATTCGCACAATGATGGAATGTCATTTCCAGCTATCCAGTCTATAAATTCATGCGTTTCCTTCGCCATGACAAAACCCAGGCCCAACAGTTTCTCCGCCTCTTCAACACCAATCCCCTTTGATACAAAAAACGTAAATATCATATCTTCTATCAATGAACGGTGGACTAATGAAGAAATAGTTTCCATGTCTTTCGGCATATCGGGAGGCATGTTCGGAGCAAATAATCCAACGCCAACGGTTTCGCCACAAGCTTCTTTCACTTTCCGGTTCTCGAAGTCTATTATTCTTTGTGTCATTTAGTCTTATTCTTATATTCAACAATGCTTTCGGCCACAATTGACAAAACACTTTCAGCATCTTCTTCATCAACAACATAATTGTAAACCTTTTCTGCCAACCATAGCTTTAGCAGCTCTGACTCATCAAGGCCTAACAGTTTAGACAAAGCAGGTATTGCTTCTCGCTTAGCAGGGCGTTGGCCCCGCTCAATCCGGCTATACATAGGCACATCTACCCCAATGGCTTTAGCCACCTCTTTTTGTGACAACTGCAAGGAATCTCTTGCCGCTTTTATTCTTTCTGCAAACAGCATATTTGTCATTTTTTGACAAAGATACAATGTATTTCCCAAAAATCAAAAGATACAGCCAATAGATAACAATTGTTTTTCCACACAAGATTGAACAACAGACCCGAAGTTATTTCATCCCTCCCCTGCAAACAAAGCAAGAATGCCACGCAGGGCTGACGCATTACTAAAGTCATTGATATTCAGAGTATCTGATATTTAGAGATATACTAAAGCCTGATAAAAAGGCTGTTTTTTACCTATAAAATCAGCACATGCTGAATAATAAGTACTTAATAATCAATATTCTTTTTAATGCGTCAGCCCTGGAATGCCACGCAGATTCTACAGTTCAGCCTTTGGACTGTATAGTCCAGCCACTGGACTATACGGTTCACACATGTGGACTATACAGTCCAGCACTTGGACCGTAGAATTTATCCCATCATACAGGAAAACTTTACACCGGCAGACGAGAATCCTTGCCGGAACACTTCACATGCGCTTCCAGACAAAAATCCGCAATTATTCTGCATTTTTTATGCAAAAACGCAGAAATATGTTCCCAAATATTGTATTTTTGTATCAAGTTGAAACATAAACCAAACGAAATGGAACTGAATGAAATCTTCAGGAGCGTTCAGGCCGCTTCACGGAAGCTGGCAATGATGAACTCTGATGAAGTGAACCGCATCCTGCTGGCATTGGCAGACGAAACGGAACACTGCATACCGGAACTGCTGGAGGCCAACCGCAAAGACCTCGAGCGGATGGATCCGGAAAACCCAAAATACGACCGGCTGAAACTTTCCGAAGCGCGCCTCATCGAAATAGCCTCGAACATACGCGATGTGGCGGCTCTGCCCTCACCCGCAGGCATCATCCTTGAGGACAGGATACGTCCGAACGGACTCCGCCTGAAAAAAGTGAGCGTGCCCTTCGGAGTGATCGGAATCATCTATGAGGCGCGGCCGAACGTGAGTTTCGATGTCTTCTCCTTATGCCTCAAGAGCGGCAATGCGTGTATCCTGAAAGGAGGAAGCGATGCCGACTTTTCCAACAGAGCTATCGTGGCGCTGATACATCGCGTGCTGGAACGGCTCGGGACTGACCCTTCGGCGGTAGCATTGCTCCCATCTTCTCATGAAGCCACGGCAGAACTGCTCCACGCTGAAAGATACGTAGACCTGATCATTCCGAGAGGAAGCGCAGGACTGATCAAGTTTGTGCGCGAAGAAGCAACGGTTCCGGTCATCGAAACAGGAGCGGGAATCTGCCACACCTATTTCGACAAGGACGGAGATGCAGAAAAAGGGGCTGCCATCATAAACAACGCGAAGACTCGAAGGGTCAGCGTATGCAATGCGCTCGATTGCCTGCTGATACACAAAGACCGCCTGCAAGACCTGCCGGATCTGTGCCGGCCGCTCCAAAAGAACAATGTGGTCATCTATGCTGACCCGCACGCATGGGAAGCACTGAAAGGGAATTATCCGCCGGAATTGCTGGAGCATGCGGACGAGCAGAGTTTCGGAACCGAGTTTCTCGACTACAAAATGTCCGTCAAAACCGTTGGCTGTGCAGAAGAAGCCGTTTCGCATATCCACGCATACGGCTCAAAACATAGCGAAAGCATCGTCACCGAAAACAATGTTACGGGCAGCTACTTCCAGAAAGCCGTGGACGCGGCCTGTGTCTATGTAAATGCGCCCACATCATTCACAGATGGGGCACAGTTCGGTCTAGGAGCGGAAATAGGCATCAGCACACAGAAGCTCCATGCCCGCGGCCCGATGGGACTGCGCGAACTGACAACCTACAAGTGGCTGATTGAAGGAAACGGACAAATCCGTCCATAAACAGCCGAAGAGATGAATTTTTATAAACACTTACCAACGGAAAAAGAATATTTATCGTATATTTGCAAGCAAGGAATCAATTAATATACATTCTATGAAAACTTATACAAATGTCTTCGACCTGGGAGACCTGAAGACCGCACTGGCGGAAGCGTTCGAAATAAAGAAAGACCGCTACAAGTATGAAGCATTGGGCAAACACAGAACTTGTCTGCTCATATTCTTCAACAACAGCCTGCGCACCCGCCTGAGTACACAAAAAGCGGCACGCAACCTGGGAATGGACGTGATTGTGCTGGACGTGAACCAGGGCGCATGGAAGCTGGAAACGGAACGGGGCGTAGTGATGGACGGTGACAAGAGCGAACACTTGCTCGAAGCCATCCCGGTAATGGCCTCATACTGCGACATCATCGGCGTGCGCTCGTTCGCGCGTTTCGAAAGCCGCGAAGACGATTATACGGAAAAAATACTGAACCAGTTCATCCAATATTCCGGCAAGCCCGTATTCTCGATGGAAGCAGCCACCGGACATCCGCTCCAGGCATTCGCCGACCTGATTACAATTGAAGAATACAAGAGAAAAGACCGGCCGAAAGTTGTGCTGACATGGGCGCCTCATCCGCGCGCACTTCCGCAAGCCGTTCCAAACTCATTCGCCGACTTCATGAATGAAGCCGATGTGGACTTCGTAATCACTCATCCGCACGGTTATGAACTCGACCCCAAATTCGTCCGAGGGGCACAAGTCGAATACGACCAGATGAAGGCGTTCGAAGGAGCCGACTTCATCTATGCGAAGAACTGGGCATGCCCGGGAGTCACAAATCCGGCAGATTATGGCAAAGTGCTCAGCAAAGACATGAGCTGGACGGTTGACGACGCGCACATGGCGGTTACAAACGATGCATTCTTCATGCACTGTCTTCCGGTCCGCCGCAACATGATCGTGACAGACAGCGTGATTGAGGCTCCCACGTCATTGGTGATTCCGGAAGCCGCCAATCGCGAAATATCTGCAACAGTTGTGCTGAAGCGTATGCTTCAGAGCTTATAAAGCTGAACAACACTCCAGAACTCCCGAACGGATAACGGCAAACTTCACGCACGGTCGGTTCTGGAGTGTTATCCCGGAAAACAACAGCCGGACACCATGCCGGTTCCTGAAGACCTAAATCTACAGACAAAAAATCCGAATCTTGTATAACCTCATAAAAAAACAATTTTTCCCAAGAAAAAAGTTTTCCAAAATTTGGCTTTATCATCCATATCATGTACATTTGGAGAACTTTTAACCAACGCAAGATATTTTCTTGCCAACAAATTTAATAATATGAAAAAGACAGAGCATCTTCGTGACGATATGCTTATAGAAGCTTATCGCCAGACCCAATCGCAGAAGGCAGCACTAGCATTGCACAAACGTTATGAACCATTAATCAGAAGACTGATTCAAAATGTCATACTGAACCACGAAGAACAAATGGATCTCATGCAGGAAATCGAAATCAAGATATTTCAGAGTCTGCTGCTTTCATACACCGAACAAGGCAAATTCAAACAATGGGTAAAAACAATCACCGTCAACATGATCAATGACTATCTCAGAAGGCGGGCCAAAGCTCCGCAAATGATTGACTGTGACATAAACAGTCTTCCAGCCCTCTATTATGACGAAAGGAAAGAACAGCAACACAAAGAAAAAATCTACCGCATCATAGAGGTCGTTATCCAGCAACTGTCGCCTGCACACAGGCTGTTATTGCAGAAAGTCTTTTTTGAAAACAAGAGCTTCCGGGAAATATCACAAGAACTGGGCATATCAAAGTCCGGAAGCCACAAAAGATTGAAATCACTCTTCCCGAAAATTGAACAGACACTGAGAGAAATGGGTATCAACGGACTCGAATCCGATTGGTAACAAATAAAGAAGACGGTGAAATCCACAAACTGGAGTTTCACCGTCTTCTTTAATATCTCATTTCAGATTATTATTCTACTTCACTATAATCCAAAACATTCTTCTTATTGGCCAAAATGCGGTCGTATTCTTCTTTAGAGCCGACCACAATCTTGTCAAATTCACGCTGTCCTGTTCCTGCAGGAATCAAATGACCGCAAATCACGTTCTCTTTCATACCCTCCAGTTTATCAACCTTACCGTTTATCGCTGCTTCATTCAGCACTTTCGTCGTTTCCTGGAATGAAGCTGCAGACATGAAGCTTGAAGTCTGCAATGCAGCACGCGTAATACCCTGCAGAATCTGAGTTGACGTTGCAGGAATTGCATCACGCACTTCAACCAGTTTCAGGTCGCGGCGTTTCAGCATACTGTTCTCGTCACGGAGCTTGCGAGCTGTCACAATCTGACCCGGCTGCAGAATCTGAGAGTCACCGGCATCAACAACCACTTTCTTGCCCCAAATCCGGTCGTTCTCTTCATTGAATTCGATGCGGTCGACAATCTGCTGTTCCAAGAAGCGTGTGTCACCCGGTTCGTCAATCTGAACCTTACGCATCATCTGGCGGACAATGATTTCAAAGTGCTTGTCGTTGATCTTTACACCCTGCAAACGGTATACATCCTGAATTTCATTCACAATGTATTCCTGAACGGCTGTAGGACCTTTAATAGCCAGAATGTCGGCTGGAGTAATGGCACCGTCAGACAACGGAGTACCGGCACGCACATAATCGTTCTCCTGAACCAGAATCTGCTTGGACAAAGCAACCAGATACTTCTTCACATCGCCAGCCTTCGACGTAACGATGATTTCACGGTTACCGCGCTTGATCTTGCCCATCGTTATCTCTCCGTCGATTTCTGAAACGACAGCCGGATTAGACGGATTGCGCGCTTCGAACAATTCGGTTACACGCGGCAGACCACCGGTAATATCACCAGCCTTACCGACTGCACGAGGAATCTTGACAAGAATATCTCCGGCCTTAACCGTCTGTTTATCTTCCACAACAACATGGCCGCCCACAGGCAAGTTGTATGTACGGAGCGAGTTGCCGTTTTCATCCAGAATATGCAGCGACGGAATCTTTGACTTATCTTTAGACTCGGTGATAATAATTTCACGCAAACCGGTAGCCTCATCCGACTCAACCTTATACGTTACATTTTCGATTACCGCCTCAAAGTCAATCTTACCTGAAGCTTCTGTCACAATCACAGCATTGAACGGGTCCCACTTGGCAATCAGCTTGCCCTTTTCAACAACTTCACCGTCGGAAGCGTATAGTTTCGAACCGTAAGGCACATTGTGAGTTGACAGGATAATGCCTGTATTGACATCCACAAAACGAACCTCGGCCAAACGTCCGACTACAATCTTAACCGGTTCGCCTGTTTCTTCAACAGCGTCCACCGTACGCAGTTCTTCAAACTCCAGACGTGAATCATTCTTCGCCACGATGCTTGCATTGGCAGCCATGTTGCCTGCGATACCTCCGGCATGGAAAGTACGCAATGTCAACTGAGTACCCGGCTCACCGATAGACTGTGCAGCGATAACGCCCACGGCCTCACCTTTCTGAACCATACGGCTTGTTGCCAGGTTACGTCCATAGCACTTAGCACAAACACCCCGCTTCGATTCGCAAGTCAACACAGAACGGATTTCAACGCTTTCAATCGGAGATTTCTCGATTTCTTCTGCGATGGCTTCCGTGATTTCTTCACCGGCTGCGACAATCAGCTTGCCAGTTGTCGGATGAATAATATCATGTACAGAAACACGGCCGAGGATGCGTTCGTATAACGTAGCAATCACCTCATCGTTGTTTTTCAGAGCTGTGCATACCAGTCCGCGCAACGTACCGCAGTCTTCTTCGTTGATGATGACATCATGCGAAACATCAACAAGACGACGAGTCAGATAACCGGCATCGGCTGTTTTCAATGCGGTATCGGCAAGACCCTTACGGGCACCGTGAGTAGAAATAAAGTACTCAAGCACCGACAGACCCTCCTTAAAGTTAGAAAGGATCGGGTTCTCGATAATCTGTGCACCTTCAGCTCCGGCTTTCTGCGGCTTGGCCATCAATCCACGCATACCCGACAACTGACGGATCTGCTCTTTAGAACCACGGGCACCGGAGTCCAGCATCATGAATACCGAGTTGAAACCTTGGTCATCTTCCTTAATAGTCTTATACAGAATATCTGACAAATCACTGTTAACATGTGTCCATGTATCGATAACCTGATTATAACGTTCGTTATCGGTGATGAAACCCATGTTGTAGTTCATCATGATCTGCTCGATTTCTTCGTTACCTCTCTTGATCAGATCTTCCTTCTCTTTCGGAATGATAATATCGCCCAAGTTGAACGACAAGCCGCCTTCGAATGCTTTCTGATAACCCAGGTTCTTGATTCCATCCAAGAATTCACATGCGCGTGCAACACCGACTTTCTTGATTACATCGCTGATGATATCACGCAATGACTTCTTAGAAATAATCGTATTCAGATAACCGCACTCATCAGGAACAAGCTGGTTGACAATAACACGTCCAACAGACGTTTCTTTAATCAGCTTCTTGACGATATTGCCGTCTTCATCAAGGTCATTGGCAACTACGCTGATAATGGCATGAATGTCAACCTTTCCTTCATTGTAAGCAATCATCGCTTCTTCCGGGCCATAGAAAATCAATCCTTCACCCTTTGCGCCCTTACGCAGTTTGGTAATGTAATACAGTCCCAATACCATATCCTGTGCCGGCACAGTGATAGGCGCACCATTTGCAGGATTCAAGATGTTATGCGACTGCAACATCAGCAATTGAGCTTCCAGTACAGCCTCGTTGCTCAAAGGCAGGTGAACAGCCATCTGGTCACCGTCGAAGTCGGCGTTAAATGCCGTACAAGCCAACGGATGCAGCTGAATAGCCTTGCCTTCAATCATCTTCGGCTGGAATGCCTGGATACCCAGACGGTGCAGTGTCGGAGCACGGTTAAGCAACACCGGATGCCCCTTCATCACATGTTCAAGAATATCCCAAATAACAGGCTCCTTCCGGTCAACTATCTTCTTGGCTGATTTTACAGTCTTCACGATACCGCGTTCTATCAGCTTACGGATAATGAACGGCTTGTACAATTCGGCAGCCATCAGTTTCGGAATACCGCATTCACCCATCTTCAATTCAGGGCCAACAACAATAACCGAACGCGCTGAATAGTCGACACGCTTACCCAACAAGTTCTGACGGAAACGTCCCTGCTTACCTTTCAGGCTGTCTGACAAAGACTTCAACGGACGGTTTGCATCTGTCTTAACAGCACTTGATTTACGGGAGTTATCGAACAAGGAATCAACGGCTTCCTGCAGCATACGCTTTTCATTACGCAAGATAACTTCAGGTGCCTTAATCTCGATCAACCGTTTCAAACGATTATTACGGATTATCACGCGACGATACAAATCGTTCAAGTCAGATGTAGCGAAACGTCCGCCGTCCAAAGGAACCAACGGACGCAGTTCAGGCGGAATAACCGGAACAATACGCACAATCATCCATTCAGGCTTATTGCGACCACGTGACGCGCGGAATGATTCTACAACCTGCAAACGTTTCAACGCTTCGTTTTTACGCTGCTGCGAAGAATCATTGTTCGCCTTATGGCGAAGCTCGTACGACAGAGCGTCCAGATCCAATCCTACCAGCAGGTCATAAATGGCCTCGGCACCCATCTTAGCGATAAACTTGTTCGGATCTGTATCTTCCAAATACTGATTGTCCTTCGGAAGTGTATCCATAATGTCCAGATACTCTTCTTCAGACAGCAAGTCGTATTTATTAATGCCGTCTTCAGCCTTCACACCCGGCTGAATCACTATATAGCGTTCATAATAAATGATAGCATCCAGTTTCTTTGTCGGCAAGCCCAACAAATAGCCGATCTTATTCGGCAATGAACGGAAATACCAGATATGAGCAACAGGTACAACCAGTTGAATATGTCCGCTGCGTTCACGACGAACTTTCTTTTCCGTCACTTCAACACCACACCGGTCACACACAATTCCTTTATAACGGATACGCTTGTATTTACCGCAATGGCACTCGTAGTCTTTCACCGGACCGAAGATACGTTCGCAGAACAAACCGTCGCGTTCAGGTTTGTAAGTACGATAATTGATTGTTTCCGGTTTCAGCACTTCACCATATGAATTTTCAAGGATCTCCTCCGGTGAAGCCAGACCGATAGTAATCTTCGAGAAGTTACTTTTTATCTTGGTATCTTTTCTAAAAGCCATACTTTATATTTTATAATAAAATGAAGAATTTAAATCATGAAGAACAAGGAGCAAGTCCGGACCTTGTTCTCCACTTGTAGATTATTCCAGGGTTATGCTCAAGCAAAGGCCTCTCAGTTCATGCAACAGCACATTCAAAGACTCAGGAATACCCGGAGTAGGCATCGGCTCGCCCTTAACGATTGCTTCGTATGCCTTAGAACGTCCTACGACATCATCCGACTTAATGGTAAGGATTTCCTGAAGAATGTGAGCAGCACCGAAGGCCTCGATTGCCCAAACCTCCATTTCTCCAAAACGCTGTCCACCGAACTGTGCCTTACCTCCAAGAGGCTGCTGAGTAATCAGAGAGTACGGACCGATAGAACGTGCGTGCATCTTGTCTTCAACCATATGACCCAGTTTCAACATATAAGTCACACCTACAGTTGCAGCCTGGTCAAACTGTTCACCTGTACCGCCATCATACAAATAAGTCTTGCAATAGCGAGGCAACCCTGCCTTATCTGTCCACTTGTCCAGATCGTCCAATGTTGCACCGTCAAAAATCGGAGTAGCAAACTTCACTCCCAGTTCTTTTCCGGCGCGTCCAAGTACGGCTTCGAATATCTGACCGATATTCATACGCGAAGGCACACCCAACGGGTTCAGCACGATATCAACCGGCGTTCCGTCAGCCAAGAACGGCATATCCTCCTGGCGAACAACTCGAGATACGATACCCTTGTTACCGTGACGACCCGCCATTTTATCGCCGACACCGATTTTACGCTTCTTGGCAATATACACTTTGGCCATCTGAATGATGCCGGAAGGAAGTTCATCACCGATTGTCAGCGCAAACTTCTTACGCTTCAGCTCTGCATCAAGTTCTTTGAACTTCTTCAGATAATTCATAACCAGGTCACGGATCATATCATTCTTATGAGCATCGTTTGTCCACTTGCTCAACTGAATAACGGTATAATCCAGCGGTTCCAGATCATGCTTTGTAAATTTGGCGCCCTTGGCTATGACTTCCACACCCAGATAATCCTTAACACCTTGGGAAACCTTATCGGCCGTCAGTACCAGCAATTTGTTGACAAGTATTTCCTTCAGTGCTGCGGCTTTTTCTTTAAATTCATCCTCCAATTTGGGAAGAATTGCCTTATCAGCATTTTTCTCACTGCGGGTTTTGATAACACGCGAATAAAGTTTCTTATCAATAACCACACCTCGCAGCGAAGGAGAAGCTTTCAGCGAAGCATCTTTTACATCACCGGCCTTATCGCCAAAAATCGCACGAAGCAACTTTTCTTCCGGCGACGGATCAGACTCACCTTTCGGAGTAATCTTTCCTATCAGGATATCGCCCGGCTCAACACGCGCTCCGATACGAATAATACCGTTTTCATCCAAATCCTTGGTTGCCTCCTCGCTCACATTCGGAATATCAGAAGTCAACTCTTCCATTCCACGTTTTGTTTCGCGAACTTCCAGAATATATTCATCCACGTGAACAGAAGTCAGGATGTCTTCACGAACCATACGCTCGTTCAGCACAATGGCATCCTCATAGTTGTATCCTTTCCACGGCATATAAGCAACAAGCAGATTCTTGCCCAAAGCCAACTCACCGTCAGCTGTCGAATAGCCTTCTGTTAGGATATCACCTTTCTTCACGCGCTGTCCCTTGCTGCAAATCGGACGCAGGTCAATCGTCATACTCTGGTTGGTTTTGCGGAATTTCGGTATGCGATATTCCTTCAACGCAGGCTCAAAGCTGACAAATTCTTCATCATCCGTACGGTCATACAGAATGCGGATTGTTGTAGCGTCTACAAAATCAATAACTCCGTCACCCTCCGCAGCAATCTGTGTGCGCGAATCTTCACACAACTGCTTTTCAATGCCGGTTCCTACAATAGGAGCCTCGGTTCTCAACAGAGGAACAGCCTGGCGCATCATGTTCGATCCCATCAATGCACGGTTAGCATCGTCATGTTCCAAGAACGGAATCAAAGAAGCTGCGATTGAAGCAATCTGCTGAGGAGAAACATCCATCAAGTCAACTTGATCAGGAGCAACAACCGGGTAATCCGCATCACGGCGGGATTTAACCTTATTCCGCACAAACGAACCGTCATCATTCAACGGTGCATTACCCTGTGCAATAATCTTATCTTCTTCTTCTTCAGCAGAAAGATACTCAATGCCTTCCGGTGAAAGATCAACTACTCCATCCTTAACCTTCCGGTATGGAGTCACGATAAATCCGAGGTCGTTAATCTTTGCATAGACACACAAAGAAGAAATCAGACCGATATTCGGACCTTCAGGAGTTTCAATCGGACACAGACGTCCATAATGGGTGTAATGCACGTCACGCACCTCAAATCCGGCACGGTCACGCGACAAACCACCAGGACCCAATGCAGACAAACGACGTTTGTGAGTGATCTCTGCCAACGGATTGGTCTGGTCCATAAACTGAGATAGAGCATTTGTTCCAAAGAATGAATTGATCACAGAAGAAATAGTCTTCGCATTGATCAAATCAATCGGAGTGAACACCTCATTGTCGCGTACATTCATGCGTTCGCGAATGGTACGTGACATACGAGCCAAGCCTATCGCAAACTGATTTGACAACTGTTCGCCTACAGTACGCACACGACGGTTGCTCAAATGATCGATATCATCAACATCCGCCTTCGAGTTAATCAGCTCTATCAGATATTTGATGATTTCGATAATATCTTGTTTCGTCAATACTCTGACATCCATAGGCGTATCGAGATTCAATTTCTTATTGATACGATAACGGCCTACATCACCCAAATCATAACGCTTTTCAGAGAAGAACAAGTTATTGATAACTTCGCGTGCGCTTGCATCATCGGCCGGATCTGCATTTCGCAACTGACGGTAGATATACAGCACGGCCTCCTTCTCAGAGTTGCTCGGGTCTTTCTGCAAAGTATTGAAGATGATGGAATAATCTGAAGAATTAGCTTCTTCATTATGAACGAGGATGTTCTGGACGCCAGATTCAAGAATCAGGTCGATGTGTTCAGGCTCGATAACCGTTTCACGGTCGATGACAACCTCGTTACGTTCGATAGAAACAACTTCACCCGTATCTTCATCAACGAAATCTTCCGTCCATGTTTTCAGCACACGAGCCGCAAGCTTGCGCCCCACGATTTTCTTCAGATTCGTTTTGGTTACCTTAACGTCCTCTGCAAGATTGAAGATTTCAAGTATATCCTTGTCATTTTCAAAGCCTACAGCTCTCAACAACGTTGTAACCGGCAACTTCTTCTTGCGGTCAATATAAGCATACATGACATTGTTTATGTCAGTTGCAAACTCAATCCAGGATCCCTTAAACGGAATAATACGCGCAGAATACAGCTTGGTTCCATTCGCATGGATACTCTGTCCAAAGAATACGCCCGGCGAACGGTGCAGCTGAGAAACGACAACTCGCTCAGCGCCATTGATGACAAAGGTTCCTTTCGGAGTCATATAAGGAATCGGTCCCAAATACACGTCCTGAATCACCGTGTCAAAGTCTTCGTGATCGGGGTCTGTACAATAAAGCTTCAATTTGGCTTTCAAGGGAACACTATAAGTCAATCCACGTTCCAGACAATCATCAATGGTATAGTGAGGCGGATCGATATAGTAGTCAAGGAACTCGAGCACGAAGTTATTGCGTGTATCAGCAATCGGGAAATTTTCCGCAAAAACCTTATACAAGCCATCGTTTTTTCGTTTTTCGGGCGGGGTATCTAACTGTAAAAAGTCATGGAAAGACTTCAACTGCACTTCCAGAAAATCCGGATAGTTCATCGGATTCTTTACGGAAGCAAAATTAATTCGTTGATTTTGAGTTTCTGAAGACATCTGTATGAAGTTTTTATAAAATATTTTCAACCAGACAATGAATAAATATCCGGCGAACTTAATATAGACACAAAAAGGTTAAGAATCCCCGAACAGGGAGATTCTTAACCGAAGTACCTGACTAACAGGCTAATGTTATTTAAGTTCGATTTCTGCTCCAGCTTCTTCCAAAGTCTTCTTCAAAGATTCAGCTTCGTCTTTAGCCAAACCTTCTTTCAAAGTGCTGGGAGCACCGTCAACCAAGTCTTTAGCTTCCTTCAAGCCAAGACCGCAAGCTTCCTTCACAGCCTTAACAACCTGCAGTTTAGCTGCACCTGCGCTCTTCAAAACAACATCAAATGAAGTTTTTTCTTCAGCAGCAGCTGCACCAGCAGCAGCAGGACCAGCAGCAACAGCTACGGCTGCAGCAGCAGGTTCAATACCATATTCTTCTTTCAGGATAGTTGCAAGTTCATTAACTTCTTTTACTGTCAAGTTAACTAATTGTTCTGCAAAAGCTTTCAAATCTGCCATTTTTGTATGAATTTAATTGTTTGTTACTTTTTAATAATTAATGGTTTGAGTGTTTTCAGTTCAAGCACAACGCATCATTCCGCACGTTCGGCCAAAGTCTGAAGAACTCCATGAATGGTGTTTCCACCAGACTGAAGAGCTGAGATGACATTCTTTGCCGGAGATTGCAGCAAAGCCACGATTTCGGCAATAACCTCGTCCTTGCTCTTGATAGTCGCGAGAGCTTCCAGTTGTTCAGCACCCACATAGAAGCCTTCTTCTGCATAAGCAGCCTTCAGAGAAGGAACTCCTTCTTTATATTCTTTCAACAGTTTTGCCGGAGCATTAGCTGTTTCACAGAACATTACAGAAGTCGTACCTTTCAAGGAATCGAACAACGGTGAATAATCAACATCCAAGCTCATCAAAGCCTTGTGAAGCAATGAATTCTTCACAACTACCAGCTTAATACCAGCATTAAAACATTTCCGGCGGAGCTCGCTTGTTGCAGCTGCATTCATTGCAGTCGTGTCAACCAGGTAGAAATGTCCATACTGCTTAACAGCATCAGCCAACTGGCTGATAACAACGCCTTTATCTTCCTTTCTCATGATTTCCTCCTGCTTTAAATTGTTTCGTCTACAGTTTTAGGGTCTACTTTAATTCCCTTACTCATAGTACTTGAAAGATAAATGCTCTTGATATAAGTACCTTTAGCTGCAGCAGGTTTCAGTTTAATGATAGTAGCAATAAATTCTTTGGCATTATCACGAATCTGATCAGCAGTGAAAGAAACTTTTCCGATTGAAGTGTGAACGATACCGCTCTTGTCAACCTTAAAGTCAATCTTACCCTGCTTAACCTCTTTAACAGCCTTAGCCACGTCCATAGTTACGGTACCGCTCTTCGGGTTAGGCATCAATCCGCGAGGACCGAGAATACGGCCGAGAGCACCGATTTTACCCATAATAGACGGCATTGTGATGATAACATCAACGTCAGTCCATCCACCTTTGATCTTTTCAATATATTCGTCAAGACCTACATAGTCAGCACCGGCTTCCTTAGCAGCAGCTTCAGCGTCAGATGTACACAAAGCGAGCACACGAACTTGCTTACCAGTTCCGTGAGGAAGAGCAACTACGCCTCTCACCATCTGGTTAGCTTTACGAGGGTCAACTCCCAAGCGCACGTCTATATCTACCGAAGCGTCGAATTTAGTAAAAGTAATTTCTTTTACCAAATTAGCAGCTTCTTTAAGTGAGTATGCTTTCCCTGCTTCAATCTTACCTGCAGCCAACTTTTGATTTTTTGTCAGTTTACCCATTGTCAATTGAAGTTAATTAATTATTACCCGGGAAGTCACCTTTTACAGCGATACCCATACTTCTAGCTGTTCCTGCCACCATTGACATGGCAGCTTCGATAGTAAAGCAGTTCAAGTCAACCATCTTATCTTGAGCAATAGCGCGAATCTGATCCCATGTCAGTTCAGCAACCTTCTTGCGGTTAGGTTCAGCGGAACCGCTCTTAATCTTGGCAGCCTCGAGCAACTGGATAGCTACAGGAGGAGTCTTGATGATAAAATCGAAAGACTTGTCTGAGTAGTAGGTAATGATTACAGGCAATACCTTGCCCGCCTTGTCCTGGGTTCTGGCGTTGAATTGCTTGCAAAACTCCATGATATTGATACCCTTGGAACCCAAAGCAGGTCCTACGGGAGGAGATGGATTTGCAGCGCCTCCTTTAATCTGTAATTTGATTTGTCCAGCAACTTCTTTAGCCATTTTCTTATGAAATTTTTATATAAGTATTTAACGAAGGGAACTTTGTACGTAACAAATACATCATTCCTTTTCTACATCCGCAAAGCCTAACTCGAGCGGTGTTTTCCGACCGAATATTTTGACCATAACCTTCAGCTTGCGCTTTTCCGTATTCACTTCTTCAATGAGGCCACTGAATCCGCTGAACGGACCGACACTAACTTTCACTGTTTCTCCAACGGTATAAGGAATATTGATTTCCTCTCCGCTTTCCTGCAGTTCATCTACCGTACCCAGAATCCGACTTACTTCCGATTGCCTGAGGGGGACTGGATGATCCATTCCTCCAAGGAAACCGATCACGTTCGGTGTATTCCTCAAATGATGGGCAACTTCACCCACCAAAGCGGCCTCCACCAAAACATAACCAGGGAGATAAGTTCTCTCCTTCACAATTCTTTTGCCATTGCGAACCTGATAGATCTTTTCGGTCGGAATCAATACCTGAGATACATAGTCACCAAGGTTACCGTGCTTGATATCAGCATCAAGATACTCTTTCACCTTGCTTTCCTTACCACTTACGGCACGCAGCACGTACCATTTCTTTTCAATCTCAGACATCTTAAAAACTTATTAATAGTGCGGATAGATAACGTCCTCCATAAGGAACTGGAAGGCAGAATCCATTATAAAAACAACGAGTGCAATGAGAAGGGAAGCTGTCAAAACAACCACTGCACTACTTGAAAGCTGCGAACGGTTAGGCCATGAAACTTTATGGACCAGTTCGTCATAAGATTCTTTGCAATACTTCGTTATCTTTGTAAACATATTCTTTTAATTTTAGCACGGGAAGAGAGACTCGAACTCCCGACACTCGGTTTTGGAGACCGATGCTCTACCAACTGAGCTATTCCCGTAAAAATAGTTCCCGAATTTATTTTTCGGGAACTATCGTATCATTCGGTTAAATAACCATCAATAATTAGTCAAGGATTTCAGTGATCTGACCAGCACCTACTGTACGTCCACCTTCACGGATAGCGAAACGCAGACCTACGTTCAATGCAACCGGGTAGATCAAATCTACAGTGATAGTTACGTTATCACCCGGCATCACCATATCTGTTCCTTCCGGCAAAGTGATTTCACCTGTACAGTCCATAGTACGCAGATAGAACTGAGGACGGTAGTGGTTGTGGAACGGAGTGTGACGGCCACCTTCTTCTTTCTTCAGGATATAAACCTCAGCTTTGAACTTAGAGTGAGCTTTAACCTGTCCCGGATGGCACAGAATCATACCACGCTTGATTTCGTTCTTGTCGATACCACGGAGCAACAGACCTACGTTATCACCAGCTTCGCCTTCGTCCAAAATCTTACGGAACATTTCAACGCCAGTTACAACAGACTTCTTGTCTTCGCCCAAGCCCAGGATTTCAACTTCATCACCAACCTTTACACGGCCAGCTTCGATACGACCTGTAGCAACAGTACCACGACCAGTGATAGAGAATACGTCTTCAACCGGCATCAAGAACGGTTTGTCTACATCACGCGGAGGCAGAGGAATCCAGTTATCAACAGCATCCATCAGTTCGATAACCTTGTCTTCCCATTCCTTAACACCATTCAATGCACCCAGAGCAGAACCGCGGATAATCGGAGTGTTGTCACCATCATAGTCATAGAAAGAAAGCAATTCACGCATTTCCATTTCTACCAGTTCCAACATTTCCTCATCGTCAACCATATCACACTTGTTCAAGAATACAACCAAGCGCGGTACGTTTACCTGACGAGCCAACAGAATATGTTCACGAGTCTGAGGCATCGGACCATCAGTTGCAGCAACTACAATGATCGCACCATCCATCTGAGCAGCACCAGTAACCATGTTCTTTACATAGTCAGCGTGTCCCGGACAGTCAACGTGAGCATAGTGACGATTAGCAGTTTCATACTCTACGTGAGAAGTATTGATGGTGATACCACGTTCCTTTTCTTCGGGAGCGTTGTCAATCTGATCGAAAGACTTGATTTCGTCAGCTTTAGTGAAACCTCTTTCTGCCAATACCTTAGTAATAGCGGCAGTCAAAGTTGTCTTACCGTGGTCTACGTGACCAATCGTACCAATGTTCACATGCGGTTTGGTGCGTTCAAATTTCTCTTTAGCCATAGCTTTACTTATTTTTATTTGATTAATAATCAGCTTTACAAATCCACGAGCTGTTACCGGGACTTGAACCCGGGACCTCTTCCTTACCAAGGAAGTGCTCTACCGCTGAGCTATAACAGCAAAAAAAAGAAGAAGAAAAAGAGCGGAAGACGGGACTCAAACCCGCGACCCTCAGCTTGGAAGGCTAATGCTCTATCAACTGAGCTACTTCCGCAAATTCAAGTGGGCAAAGATGGATTCGAACCACCGAAGGCGTAAGCCAGCAGATTTACAGTCTGCCCCATTTGGCCACTCTGGTATTTGCCCCACTCTCAAAGAACATCCGGCATTGAAACACCTTTTGTTTCCTCTTCTTGTTGAGCCTCTTGTCGGATTCGAACCAACGACCCCGAGATTACAAATCACGTGCTCTGGCCAACTGAGCTAAAGAGGCTTGATTTTTAAAATTTTGCAGCCGCCTTTCACGACTTAGCGGCTGCAAAGTTAGGTATTATTTTTTAATCACAAAACATTTTCGTGACTTTTTTACTTACCCTGCTGTTTTTCTTTCGCTTTCAGCAATTGTTTAGACAGTGCATCCATGCACACGTCTATTGATTCTTCGAATGTATCACTTACTTTTTCTGCGTAAAACTCTGAATTGAGCGCCAAGACACGCACTCCGGCCTCCTTGTTCATAGCCGTTTCAGGTTTCACAACTTTCAAAGACACCTCTACTTTCTTTATATTATCGCAAAATCTCTCGAGCTTTTCCGCCTTCTTCTGAATAAAGGCTTCCAGTTTTTCAGACGCATCGAAATGAATGGATTGAATTCTTACTTCCATAATTACCTCCTCTTTCTTTAGGCTCTGGGATGAGCTTGTTTATAAACTTTTTTTAATTCTTCAAAAGTCGTATGCGTATAGACCTCCGTAGTGGTCAGGCTCTCATGTCCCAGCAACTCCTTCACCGCTTCCAAGTTGGCTTGATTGTTCAGCATGGAAGTAGCAAAGGTATGCCTAAGCACATGCGGGCTCCTTTTCTTCAACGTTACAACTTTCGACAGGTTCCGTTTCACTATAAGCCTCACCGTTCCAGGAAGCATTGCCCTTCCGTCCTTACGGACAAAAAAAGCCTCACATTTCCCGTCACAGCTTTCGTTCCTCGCCTCCACATAGGCTTTCATATCTTCCCTCAGCTCCTCACCGAAAGGGATCAGCCTTTGCTTGTTTCTCTTTCCAGTCACCTTTATCACTCCCGCCGAGAAATCCACGTCCTTGTCAGCCAGCCCCACAAGTTCAGACAACCGCATCCCCGTCGAATAGAACATCTCTATAATCATACGGTCACGCACTCCTAAAAAGCCTTCGCCGAAATCCGTTTCATCAAGCAAACGGGCCATATCGGCTTCTTTCACAAAAACGGGAAGCGGCTTCCTCTTTTTAGGACCGGCAATCTTCAGCATAGGGTCAACACTGACAACGCCTTTCCTCAGCAAATAATGATAAAAAGACCGCAACGAACTCAGCTTTCTGTTCACTGAAGAAGCCGTATAGCCTGCATCCATCAGCGAAACCACCCAATTGCGGATAACATCAGCATCCACCGTCCGGTAGTCCAGAGCCTCGTCCATGTTTTTAAAGAACTCCTCAAACTTAACCAAATCCGTACCATACGAAAGCACCGTATAGTCCGAATAGTTCCGTTCATAGCGGAGATACCTTAAAAAAGATTCTTTCAGCATAGAAACATCGCTTATATTCAGCAACGAATATATGAAAAAGAATTCAATAATTCAAGAATTTTGCGGAATTATTATTCTTCGTTCTGACGCATTTTTTGTACATAGATGGCATGTTCCATCTTAAGTCTCTTTTTAACAGACGGTTTGTCGTACTGCTGTCTGTTTCTCAGTTCTTTAATTACACCTGTTTTTTCAAATTTTCTTTTGAATTTCTTCAGCGCCTTTTCAATGTTTTCGCCTTCTTTTACTGGTACAATAATCATGTTTTTTTAAAATTAAAGATATGTTGTTATTAAATATTTCCGGCAGTTAATCGCGGCGCAAAATTACACATACTTTCTTTATCCACAAAACTTTCCGGCATATTTTATAAAAAATCACACAGAAATGCTAACTTTGTATACCTTAATACATTAAAAACAGTTACACATCATGAAACATATCATTACAGAGCGTGTCGCCGCCTTGAGAAAAGTCATGCTGTCGCAGCACGTCGACGCTTTCATTGTGTCGAGCACCGACCCTCATTCGGGAGAGTACGTACCTGCCCATTGGGAATGCAGGAAATGGATATCAGGCTTTACCGGCTCAGCAGGGACGGCGGTCATCACCGCAGACCAATGCGGGCTATGGACTGATTCGCGTTATTTTTTGCAGGCTGAAGAACAATTGGAGGGCACAGAATATACCTTATTTAAAGACCGGCTGCCAGAAACTCCGTCCATCCCTCAGTGGCTGGGTTCGCAGCTCTCGCCCCACGGACGCATCGGGATTGACGGTACTGTAAATACGCTGGACGAAACCGAAATGCTGAAATCTGCAGTCGCAGCATATGGTCTGGAAGTCGTTTCCATTCCCGATCCTTTTGAGGTCCTATGGACCGACCGCCCATCCATACCCTTGAACCGCCCCTTCATCCTGCCTTTGTGCTATGCCGGCGAATCATGCCAGAGCAAGCTGGCAAGAATACGCGAAAGCATACACGGCAACGGTGCAGAAGGAGTGCTTCTTTCAGCACTCGACGAAATAGCCTGGACGCTCAACCTGAGAGGGGACGACGTACATTGCAACCCGGTCTTTGTAAGCTACCTGCTTATCACCGCCAATGATGCCACATTGTTCATACACCCCCAAAAGCTCACCGAAGAAACGCGCCAATACCTTGCCGCCAACAATATCAACACCCAAGACTACAATCAGGTTACAGAAGCGCTGCTGAACTATAAAGGACGAAACATCCAGATTTCTGATTCTGCCAACTATGCGCTCTATCAAGCAGCATCCGCCTGTACAACCGTCATCCGAAAGCCATCACCGGCACTTTGCCTGAAGGCAATCAAAAACGAAACAGAGATCGAGGGATTCCGCTCAGCCATGAAACGCGACGGAGCTGCTATGGTCAAATTCCTCATATGGCTGAAAAACGCCGTAAGAAACGGAGAGGAAACAGAAAAGAGCATTGACCGGAAGCTGTTTGAGTTCCGCGCACAGCAGGATTTGTTTAAAGGCATCAGTTTTGATACCATTGCAGGCTATCAAGAACATGGAGCCATCGTACATTATGAGGCAACCGAGGAATCGGCCTCTACACTGAAACCCGAAGGACTGCTATTGCTGGACAGCGGGGCGCAATACCTGGACGGAACAACCGATATCACACGGACAATCGCACTTGGACCGGTTACAGAGGAACAGAAAAAGGACTACACGCTGGTATTGAAAGGCTTCATCTCCTTGTCGATGGCTGAATTCCCGTACGGAACCTGCGGCACGCAACTGGATGCCTTTGCCCGCCAGTTCATGTGGAAGGCAGGCATCAACTACGGACATGGCACGGGGCATGGAGTCGGACATTTTCTGAACGTCCATGAAGGACCGCACCAATTCCGCATGAATCATGTGCCGGCTCTTCTGCTGCCCGGCATGACCATAACGAACGAACCGGGAATCTATAAAGCGGGACGCCACGGAGTGCGGACGGAAAACACCATGCTCATCGTGCAAAGCCAGCGCACGGAGTTTGGAGATTTCTACAAGTTCGAACCGCTCACCCTCTGCCCCATTGACAAAGAGGCGATTCATGCCGAAATGCTGACAGACGAAGAAAAAGGATGGCTGAACAAGTATCACCGGCAGGTTTACGAGCTGCTCTGCCCTATGCTGAACGCAGAAGAACAGGCATGGCTGAAACAGGCAACAAGTGCGATATAATTCACAGTTCAAATAACTTTCAACCGGAAAAGAATAAAATGGCTTTAATAAAATCTGTAAGGGGATTCACCCCACAAATCGGAGAGAACTGCTATCTGGCAGAGAACGCTACGATCATCGGAGATGTGATTATCGGAGACCAATGCAGCATCTGGTTCAACGCCGTACTGCGAGGAGATGTCAATTCCATCCGAATCGGCAACCGCGTAAACATACAGGACGGAACGGTGCTTCACACCTTATTCGAGAAGTCTACCGTTGAACTGGGAGATGACGTTTCCATCGGACACAATGTCACCCTCCACGGTGCGCACGTAGGCAACAATGCGCTTATAGGCATGGGAGCCACGCTGCTCGACAACGCCGTTGTGGGTGAAGGAGCCATTGTAGCCGCCGGCGCATTGGTTCTCGCAAACACAATCATCGAACCATACACGCTTTGGGGAGGGGTGCCGGCGCATTTCATCAAGAAAATAGACCCGGAACAAAGCAAAACGCTCAACCAACGCACGGCCCACAATTATCTGACCTACGCCGCCTGGTTTAAAGAAGATAAATGACGCCATGCTCTCCCCGAAACAGCCAAGCCGCTGAGGACGGACGGGCAAATCCCGGAACTTCTCGCGGCTTTGGCATTTAAACTCACAGCAAAGAGAGCAGTTCTTCTACATCCTCTTCGCGCGTAGCCCAACTGGTAGCAATGCGGACAACCGTATGATCAGCATCTGCCTTTTCCCAGATGCCGAAACTGACATGTCCGGACAACGCAGAAAGACGGCTGTTTTCAAGCACCACAAACAATTGATTGCTTTGAGGGACCGCATAAAACCGATATCCTTTCTTTTCCAGGCAGGCTGCAATGCGGTCGGCCATCTCGATGCCGTGACGGGCAATCTTCAGATACAGTCCGTCCGTAAACAATGTATCAAACTGCAGGCCGAGCAAACGCCCTTTTGCCAAGAGCACGCCACGCTGCTTGATGATCGTATTGAACTGCTTCACGAAGCCCGGGCGGGGAATCACCACCGCTTCGCCAAACAAGGCTCCCACTTTGGTACCTCCTATATAGAAAATATCACACAAAGACGCAATGGCTTCGAGCGTCACATCTGTTCCATGAGCGGCCAAGCCATAACCCAAACGCGCGCCGTCAAGAAACAAGGGAATATGATGCTTGCGGCATACGGACGACAACGCCTCCAATTCGTCCAGACGATAAAGCGTCCCGTATTCCGTGGGATGAGAGATATACACCATACCCGGCGCCACCATATGATCCCAGCTGGCATCCGAGTAGAAATCAGCTATATAACGGTCGGCCTCCGCCGCATCCAGCTTGCCTTCGTGCGAAGGAAGCGCAAGCACCTTGTGTCCTCCAGCCTCCACAGCACCCGCTTCATGCACATTGATGTGGCCCGTAGCAGCCGCAATCACCCCTTCATACGGACGAAGCATGGCCGTAATCACCGTCGCATTGGTCTGCGTGCCTCCCACCATAAAATGTATCTCCGCCTCAGGGCATCCGCACGCTTTCCGGATCTTCTTCTTCGCCGATTCACAATACGCATCAGTCCCGTAGCCTGAAGTTTTCTCCATATTCGTTTTTACCAGCCGCTCCAAAATCAACGGATGCGCGCCTTCCATATAATCACTGTCAAAATACTGCATACAAAGGACGAATTTATTTCAATATTATAGGATTTTCCACTAATTCTTATCGCAATGGCAGACAGGACCAAACAAATAAATGCTTCTGCCCCGCACCTGCCGGCAGATCAAGCCTGCCTCACCAGTTTATAATCTTCTGCCACCCATTTCTCGAAACGCTGCATGTCTGCCAGACAAAATGTCTTCAGATTCTTCATCGGAGTGCAACTGCAAAGATAAAAAACATTTCACGGATTCTTTTAAAAAAAACGCCTCGCTATTTGGTTTATAAAATAAACTTATTTATCTTTGTTGCAAAAGAACAGGCAATGACGCGCGGTGCCTGTTTTTTTAGACATAGATAGTTTATAAAATAAACCAATTAAAAAAGTAAAGATTATGGAAGACAGAAAAATCAACGAACGGGAAAGTCTGGAACTCATATCCGACATGATCAGAAAGACAAAGAAGGGAACCACCATGAAGAAGGACTACAACACCTTCCTCATATACGGCTATACCGCCCTGATTACCGCAATAATCACATGGGTAACCGTACATTTCACCGGAAGAGGAGAAGCCATGTTCACATGGTTTGCCATGTTCATACCTTATATTGCCAACACCTTCTTCCGCAAAAGTTCCAAACCTGAAGTGACAACCTATATCGACAGCATGCTGGGCAATATATGGAAAGTTATCGGGAGCATGTTCATATTCACGGTAATCGCAATTGTGCTCATCGGAGTCCTCACCCATGTCATGAACTTCTCGATAATGATGCCGCTTTCGCTCATCTATGCCGGCATAGGCACATCCATGACAGGGCTTGTGATAAAGGAGAAGGCCTTTATCTGGACACCTCTCGCAGGATTGCTTGCCGCCGTATACATGCTCACGGAAGGCTGGTGCCATAATTTCTGGAACATCCTTTTCGGGATGTCATTTCTTGTATTCATGATCATACCGGCGCATATAGCCAGAAACAAAATCAAAGAATAACAATATGAGAGGGCTTGACCCATTGCTGCACTCCCAGCTGCGCCTTGCCGTGGTGTCGCTCCTGCTTTCCGTTGAAGAGGCTGACTTCAGCTATCTCAAGGACAAGACACAGGCCACCTCCGGCAATCTGAGCGTGCAGATAGACAAATTGTCTGAGGCCGGATACATCGAAGTGAGGAAAGAGATAATCGGAAAGAAACCGCGCACATCGTGCCGCCTGACCGACAAGGGCAGGGATGCGCTGAACGAATACGTAAGTACGCTGAAAGAATATCTCGGAGGAATGCTGGACAAATGACAAGAGAAACGGACACCGCGCAGGCACGGAAACCGGACTTTTACGGCTCCGTACCTGCGTGCGTCCGGCCAGCCTCCAGCATCAGTCCCACGCCTTTCACCGTCTTCAGACGAACATCCGGATCGCCCGAAAGCATCTTGCGGAGGCGGGACACGAAGACATCGAGGCTGCGCGAAGCAAAATAGTCGTCTTCGGTATCCCAAAGGCGGGAGAGTATCACCTCGCGCCGCACCACATGCCCCTGTCCCTCACAAAGAATCCGGAGCAGACCGGACTCACGGACGGTCAGTTCCCGGTCGGGCTGACCCTCCTGATGCAACACGCTGCGCTCTGCATCAAACACATACGACTTGCCGATCCGGAAGAAAGTATCCGCACGCTCCGGCTCCCTTGCATGAGTCAGCCTCAGCAGAGCCTTGATGTGTGCGTCCAGCTCTTCGGGAAGAAAGGGCTTCTTCACATAGTTGTTCACTCCGATTTCATACCCTTTCACCACATCCTTGGGCGACACACGGCCCGAAGTGAACAGAATCGGGATGCACGCATCGGACTCACGGATGCGGCGCACCATTTCATATCCGTCCATCACCGGCATTTCAATGTCGGAAACAATCACTTCCGGCTTCCAGCTTTTCCACTTCCGGATTCCTTCCTGCCCGTCGGAAGCGGTTTCCACCTCATAGCCGCCTATCATGTCTTCCAGTCCGCCTTTAATGATATAGCACAGATTGGCATCGTCTTCCACTAACAAAACCTTGGTCATAGTTGTCATTTTTTATCTTTTCCCGACACCTCAAGCGTATCACTCCAGTGAAGAGATCGTATCACTAGAGTGAAGAGATCGCATCACTTCAGTGAAGCAATCGTATCACTGGAGTGATACGATAAAGACAACGGGACATTCACTCATTCTTGTCCGATAATTCTTCCCCTTCCGACGGCAGGTAAAGCGAAAATAGGCTGTATTCTCCTTCAATGCTTTCCACCTCTACCCGTCCGCCATGTGCCTCTGCCACACGGAGCACATAATTGAGTCCCAGGCCGAAGCCCGGAGCACCTCCGTTCCGGCTCCTCGCCGTGGCCGAAGCGCGTTCGTACTTCTCGAATATCCTGGCCTGTTCCTTGAACGGAATGCCGAATCCGTTATCCCGTATGCCGATGCGGACCATGCCGTCCAACGCCTCTGAAGTGAAGCAGATTTCCACCTGCCCTCCCGAGTATTTCACGGCATTGTCTATCAGGTTGCTCAACGCCTCTTTCAGAAACTCCTCGTCGGCATACACGGTTTCCGCCTCCAGTTTCCACACATAATCGATCCGCTTCTCCGACTTTGCCCTGTATTTCTCGGCAAGATCCTCCAGCATCGGACGCAGGCTGCACTCCGTCTTTACGAGCTTCAGCTGGTGGTTCTCCAGCTTGGAAAGCGTCAGCACCTTGTTGGTAAGGCTGAGCAGATGGTCTCCTTCCTCTTTCAGGATACGGAAATACCTGGCACGCTTTTCCGGCTGATTATCCAGCCGTCCGGTTTCGAGGATGCGCGTGCCCATCACGATGGAGCTGAGCGGTGTCTTCATATCGTGTATCATGGCATACGAAAAGTCCTCGCGCATCTTCGCCACCTTGTCCTGCCGGATGATGACACGTATCTGCCACACGATGCACCACACCAGCACACCGATAATCAGCACCGTGGCTATCAGCACGAGAAGCATACGCCGGGCGATGATCCAGTACGGATTGGTGATGATGCCCTGCACGAAACGCGCATTCTCGAAGTCGAGCACCAACGGTTCGGTCTTCAGGACACCGCCCGGATGCAGCTCCTTCCCCTCCGAACTGCGGAGCACCTGTCCCGTGGAATCAACGATACATGATGCCACATCGGCACGGATACCTGCCGAATCAAGCAGATGAGCATAGATGGAGTCGAGCGATGGAAGCGATATGTCCATATGAACCTCCGAATGAATGAAATCCTGCAGGCTGGTATGTATGTTCGACATCAGCCACTTGTTCGGCATCCCCTGCATGACAGAGTAGGATGTATCCACTTCAAACTTCATCGCCAGAATGGTATCACGCGCTCCGAACATCCGCCTCTTGTAGCTTCCCATCCGGTCGAACGCCTCTTCCAGCGAGGCTTCCCTGAACACTTCGTTCGCCTTCATCCACAGGCTCTCTTCCGCCATCCGGTAGGAATTGGAAAGCCACACATATTGAAGCTCGGCAATCGCCAGCAGGGCGATGAAGGCTATCCAGCGGATATATTTTACATCTTTCATAAGCAAATCTCCATTAACGTTACGTTAACCTTGGCCTTAACATAGAAAGCGGAAAGGGCTTCCTACATTTGCAGCATCAAAGGTAAAGAAATAAATCAAAAACATACAGACATGAAAACATCTTTTTTGCTTGGCATTTTGCTTACTGCAGGAGCCGGAACGGATCTTTCTGCACAGACTCTCACGGGCAAGGTTACCGACATGGCACAAAAGCCGGTGGATGCGGCTACCGTGATACTCCAGCTTGCCGACTCTACGTTTGCCGATGCCGCTATCACCGACACGGCGGGAGTGTTCAGCTTCAATGCCTGCCCGGAACATTACCGCCTCATCGTGCAGCACATGCTTTATCAGACGATGGAACGGGAAGGAAGCGGTGAAGATGCAGGCACATTCACTCTCACACCGAAAGACTATGCGCTGGAAGAAGTGGTGGTGAAAGGGGAACGCCCGCTGGTGAAGGTGGAAGGAAGCAGGCTGACCTACGACATGCCCCGGCTGACCGCAAACCGCCTCGTAACCAATGCCTACGAAGCGCTTCTCCAGCT
Source organism: Bacteroides gallinaceum (assembly GCF_030373775.1). Lineage (NCBI taxonomy): Bacteria > Pseudomonadati > Bacteroidota > Bacteroidia > Bacteroidales > Bacteroidaceae > Bacteroides > Bacteroides gallinaceum. The sequence goes on from NZ_JAUDEN010000015.1 coordinate 59,832, forward strand.
TCCGGGGGTGATGGAGAAGGACGGATTGCCCAGCCTTGCCGGAACCGGAAGCCTCAGCATCGTATTGAACGGAAAGCCTTCGTCAATGACCGAAGAACAATTGATTTCTCTCTTAAAGAGTATGCCGGCCTCGCGCGTGGAACGGGCGGAGGTGATGTACAGCGCTCCTCCCCAATACCATGTGCGCGGTGCCGCCATCAACCTCGTGCTGAAAGGCTACAAGGCAGGCGAAGGAGGACTGCAAGGGGAAGTGAACGGGAGCTATATCCAAAAGGACGAAGGCGGAGGAAACGGCGGAGCGGCACTGACCTGGCTCTCGGAGAAATGGGACGCAGACGTGATGTACAATCTCAAGGATGAGTATGTCCGCCAGGGATTCGACTTCTCGGCCTTGCACACGGTGAAGGACAAAACGCACGACATCCGCCTTTCGGACAACGGGGAAATACGGAACCTCACCCACACCTTCCGTGCGGGAGCCACCTACAGGCCGGACGAGAAGAACAGTATCAGCCTGAGCTACACGGGGAGCATCAGTCCGGACCGAAAATCATACATGGACGCATGGGGAAACGTGACAGACTCACACAATGACAAGCGGAGCGATGTCCGGCTCCACAATGCTTCGCTGAACTACACTTCAGGATTCGGGCTGAGTGCCGGAGCTGACTATACCTATTATGGGAACAAAGACTCGCAGAACTTTTCCGATACGGATGCCGGAGGAAGCATCACCGCTTTCAGAAGCGATTCGCGCCAGCGCATCGACCGGTGGAAAGTGTATGCCGACCAGAGCCATGCACTCCCCGAAGCATGGAAGCTGAACTACGGCGCCGCATTCACCTATGTGAATGACCGGAATTCGCAGCTTTATGACCTTCCCGAAATGACCGGACTGAACAACGAGAGCCGCATCGACGAATATACCTATAATCTGTATGCCGGATTCGAAAAGGCTTTCAATCCGCAATGGAGCCTCAGCGCATCGGCCGCGGTAGAGTATTACAGGATGACGGACTACAAGAAATGGGCGGTCTATCCCAACCTTTCGCTCAACTACATGCCTTCTGCCTCACACGTTCTCCAGCTATCGTTCAGCTCAGACAAGACTTATCCGGACTACTGGACACTGAGCGGCACAACCAGTTATCTGAACGGATACCAAGTCTCTGAAGGCAACGCATACCTGCGTCCCTATGCCGACTATACCGCTTCCCTGACCTATATAATGAAAAGCAAATACATCTTCCAGGCGTCATACAGCTATGTGCCCGACTATTTCATGCAGATGACTTATCTCGACTCCGACGAACTGAGGGCCGTATATAACTTCCAGAACTGGGACTTCATCAAGCTGCTGACCTTTACCGCCGTCATTCCGTTCAAGGCCGGCGCATGGTGGGACAGCCGTCTGACGCTGAACGCGCAACTGAAACACGACAAGGCAAGCCATTATTATGATGCGCCTTTCGACAACAGGCGATGGGCTGGCATCGGACAATGGACAAACACCTTTACGCTGAGCCGACATCCGGACATCCGGCTGGAAATCTCGGCATTCGGACAGACAGGCATCATACAGGGAAGCTACCGCAGCGGTGCCATCGGCTATGTGGATGCCGCCTTGCGCTATACGTTCGCAGGTGACAAGGCGATGATTCAGGTGAAGGGCACCGACCTCTTCAACGGATTGAACCACATTGACATCAGATCACGCAACGGCAGCCAGCATTTCGACATGAATGTAAGGAGCTATGCGCAAAGTTTCTCCGTAGCATTCAGCTACAAGTTTGGAGGCTACAAAAAGAAAGCCACAAAGGATATAGACACTTCCCGCTTCGGAATGTAGACACCGGCCCTCAAAGGCGCGACGCACGGAACGTGCTGCATAAAGCGGCAGAATCATTCCGCCTTCGCGCCTTTGCGCTCAAAAAGAGCGAGAAACTGGAAAAACTTTCTTATATTTGTCCCGTTCACTAAACGAAAGAAATTATGAAAAAGATTTTTTCCGCTTTAATGCTTATGGCTTGCCTCTGCCTGGCCATGCCGGCACAAGCCCAGTTAAAGTTCGGTGTAAAGGCCGGTCTGAATGTATCGAAAGTATCCATATCAAAAGAAGTGTTCAATCCGGACAACCGGACAGGATTCTTTATCGGTCCCACAGCTGATGTCACCCTGCCGCTGCTCGGCCTTGGTCTGGACGCTTCGCTCTTGTACAACCAGTTCGGCATTGATACGGAAGAAGGCTCTACAATGAAGAAGAGCATCGAAATCCCTGTCAACGTGAAATGGAACTTCGGGTTCAGCAGCGTTGTCGGAGCATACGTTGCCGTAGGTCCTCAGTTCGGATTCAACGTAGGGCACAGCTGGTTTAAAGACATCTGCGAGTTCAAGAAAAAGACCACCAGCTTCAACGTTGGCGCAGGACTGAACCTGTTCAGCCACTTCCGCATCGGTGCTAACTACAACTTCGGCCTGAAAGACAACGGAATTATGGTAAAGGACGAATCCGGAAGCGTAACCCAGGACGGATTCAAGCACAACACGTGGCAGATATCACTTGCCTACATGTTCTGATTCCACTGAAAAAGAAATTGCATGCAACTCCGTTTATCTGCCGAAACAGGAAGCAGGAAACGGAGTTTCTTTGTATCTTTGCCCTATGAAGAAATATGTCGATGTCATAGTGCCTCTGCCCGTAGCGGGTCAATTCACTTATTCTGTCCCTGAGAGTCTGGCGGAAAAAGTGCAATGGGGAAGCCGTGTCATCGTTCCCTTCGGAGCCAAAAGATATTACACCGGAATTGTAATCCAGACAGACTCCACGCCATCGGCCAATTACGAAATCAAGGAAGTGACCGAAGTGCTCGACAACCATCCTATTCTGCTGAAACACCAATATGAGTTCTGGAAATGGATGGCCGGTTATTACCTCTGCACAACAGGGGATGTCTACAATGCAGCCATTCCTTCCGGCTTGAAGCTGGAGAGCGAAACGCGTGTGGAGGGGAATCCTGAATTCGAGGCGTCCGGACCGTTGCCCGAAAAAGAGCAGAAAGTGCTCGACCTGCTCGCGAACAAAAGCCTGAATATCTCGCAGCTCGAAAAGACGGCACAAACAAGAAACCTGATGCCTGTCATCAGGTCGCTTCTCGAAAAAGACGCGATACGGATCAAAGAAGAGCTGAAGCTGAACTACAAGCCGCGCACAGAAACCCGGGTCCGCCTGACCGAAAAGATGCGGAACGAAAGAAACATTCATCTGCAACTGGACATGCTGAAACGCGCAACCAGGCAACGAGAGGTGCTGCTGAAGTATCTGGAGTTGTCGGAATGGGAAGAGGGATGCGAACCCAAAGAAGTTTCGCGGGAAAAGCTGGCCGAAGCAGCAGGAGCTTCATCCGGCATTCTGAACGAACTGACAGCCAAAGGAATCCTTGAAACATACGAACATGAAACCGGAAGACTTGATCTGGAGGCGAAAGAAACAAGTCCGGTAAATGCTCTCAGCCCGATCCAGCAGGCAGCGTTTGACTCCATTCTCCGCTCGTTCGGGCAAAAGGATGTGTGCCTGCTCCATGGAGTAACATCCAGCGGAAAGACAGAAATCTATATCCACCTGATACAGAAGGCTCTTCAAGCAGGGAAACAAGTGCTCTATCTGCTCCCGGAAATCGCACTGACCGCCCAAATCACCGAACGGTTGAGAAGAGTGTTCGGCAGCCGCCTGGGAGTTTATCATTCCAAGTTCCCTGACGCGGAACGAGTGGAAATATGGCAGAAGCAATTGTCCGACACTCCTTACGAGGTGATTCTGGGAGTGCGCTCGTCCATATTCCTGCCTTTCAAACGGCTGGGACTGGTAATCATTGACGAAGAGCACGAAACGTCCTACAAGCAGCAGGATCCGGCTCCCCGCTATCATGCCCGCAATGCCGGAATCATGCTGGCATCCATGTTCGCCGCCAAGACATTGCTGGGAACCGCCACGCCAAGCATCGAAACCTATTACAATGCCGAACAAGGAAAATACGGACTGGCTGAACTGACAGAACGCCACCGGCAGATCCGGCTTCCGCACATCGAGCTGGTAGACATCAAGGAGCTTGCCCGCAAAAAACGGATGACGGCGCAATTTTCTCCTTTCCTCCTGCAAAAGATAAAAGAAGCCCTGGACAACAAAGAGCAGGTGATTCTCTTTCAGAACCGCCGCGGCTTTGCCCCGATGATTGAATGCCGCACTTGCGGATGGGTGCCCAAATGCAAGAACTGTGACGTGAGCCTGACTTACCACAAAAGGCTGAACCAACTGACCTGCCACTATTGCGGCTATACTTATCAGGTGCCCGAGGCATGTCCGGCCTGCGGAGGGACCGAACTGACTAACCGCGGATTCGGCACCGAGAAAATAGAAGATGATATCCGGCTGCTGTTTCCGGATGCGCGCGTGGCCAGAATGGATCTGGATACCACACGCACCCGGACAGCTTATGAGAAAATCATTGCGGATTTTGAAGACGGAAAGACAGATATCCTGATAGGCACGCAAATGGTGTCAAAAGGACTTGACTTCGACAAAGTAAGCGTGGTGGGCATTCTGAATGCCGACTCCATGCTCAACTACCCCGACTTCCGTTCGTATGAGCGCGCTTTCCAGCTTATGGCCCAAGTGGCAGGAAGGGCAGGAAGAAGGGACAAGCAGGGGCTGGTGGTCTTGCAGACAAAATCACCCGATTTGCCGCTTATCCGGCAGGTGCTGGACAATAACTATCGGCAAATGTATGAAGACCAACTGGCCGAACGGCACCTGTTCAGATACCCGCCCTTCTACCGGCTCATCTATGTATACCTGAAACATCGGAAAGAAGACGTATTGGAACAGGCAGCTTCGCAGACAGCAGTCTACTTGCGCAACGGGCTGAAAGAAAGGGTGCTCGGTCCGGACAAACCGCCTGTAGCAAGAATACAGACCCTGTTTATCCGGAAAATAGTAATCAAAATAGAACAACAGGCATCAATGAGCAAAGTGAAGAAATACCTGACGGAAGTACAGCAAGCCATTACGGCAGACGAACGCTTCCGTACTGTAAACTTTTATTACGATGCAGACCCTATGTAACTACCGGTGCAGACTCATCTGCTTAAATTATGAACGCTAAAAAAGACAGATATGAAAATCGAGTTAGACGTACATACACACACCATCGCTAGCGGACATGCCTTCAGCACGATTCAGGAAATGGCGCAGGCAGCCGCAGACAAAGGACTGAAACTGCTGGGCATCACAGAGCATTCGCCCGGCATACCGGGAAGCTGTGCTCCTATTTATTTCCGCAACCTTTACATTGTTCCGCGAAACATGTACGGCATCGAACTGATGCTGGGAGCAGAAATCAACATACTCGACACGGAAGGAAATCTCGACTTTGACGAACATTACCTGAACATGCTCGATATCCGTATAGCCGGAATCCATTCGCTCTGCTATACGCCGGGCACTCTCGAAGAAAACACACAGGGGATGATAAACGCCATAGCGAATCCTTATATTCACATTATCAGCCATCCGGGGGATGGTACGGCCAAACTGCTGTTTGAACCGATCGTACAGGCTGCAAAAGAGCATCACACCCTGCTTGAAATCAACAACAGCTCACTGCGCCCAAGCCGGCATAAGGTGGAGGCCAGGCCCAACAACCTGGAAATACTCCGCCTGTGCAAACAGTACGAAGTACCGGTTATCTTAGGAAGCGACGCACACATTTCGTTCGATATCGCCACATACGACTTCGCGCTGGAATTGGTAAACGAGGCGGAGTTTCCTGAAGAACTGATAATAAACACAGACGTAAAGAAATTCAAGGATTATCTGAACATGAACAATCAGGTATGACATTCCATTATTCATTATCAATTGCCAATTATTTGCTGCTTACATGAAATATAAAATACTTTTTGTCTGCCTCGGAAACATATGCCGCTCGGCATCTGCAGAAGAGATCATGAGAACGCTCCTCAAGAAGGAAGGACTGGAGAATGAAATCGGAGTAGACTCCGCCGGCATCAGCGGCTACCATGAAGGTGACCTGCCCGATGCAAGAATGCGTGCGCACGCTGCAAGAAGAGGCTATCGCCTGACTCATCGTTCACGCCCTGTACGGACCGACGACTTCTACTATTTCGACCTGATTCTGGGAATGGACGACAGCAACATTGATGCCCTGCGCGAAAAAGCTCCCGACTTTGAAACGGAGAAGAAAATAGGCCGCATGACAGATTTCTGCAAGGTCAAGATCGCTGACCATGTTCCTGATCCTTATTACGGCGGGGCACAGGGCTTCGAAAATGTGCTTGACATCCTCGAAGACGCTTGCCGGGGGCTGCTCGACAAGATAAAAGAAATGCCGGACTGACGATGCCTCTCCGAGTATGCTTAACCATTAATTACTAACGCTTAAATTCCAACTACCCCAAATGATTACTGCTCCATTTGCCAGACCGATGTATATCATGACGAAACCGATAGGTGCCGTCTGCAACCTGGCTTGCGACTATTGCTATTACCTCGAAAAATCCAACCTGTATAAAGACATCTCAAAACACATAATGAGCGATGCGCTGCTGGAGAAATTCATCCGCGAATACATTCAGTCGCAGACAATGCCGCAAGTGCTCTTCACATGGCACGGCGGAGAAACGCTGATGCGCCCGCTGAGCTTCTACAAGCGCGTTATGGAATTGCAGAAAAGATATGCGGAAGGACGGACCATCGACAACTGCATCCAGACAAACGGCACACTGCTGAACGATGAATGGTGCGAATTTTTCCGGACGAACAACTGGCTGGTAGGAGTTTCAATCGACGGTCCGCAGGAGTTCCACGACGAATACCGGAAGAACCGGCAGGGACGTCCTTCGTTTGTTAAAGTAATGCAAGGCATCCGCCTGTTGAACAAGCACGGAGTGGAATGGAACGCACTGGCGGTTGTGAACGACTTCAACGGCGATTATCCGCTTGACTTCTACCATTTCTTCAAAGAAATAAACTGCCGCTATATCCAGTTCACGCCCATCGTAGAAAGAATCAGTCCCCATGCCGACGGCAGACATCTGGCCTCTCCGCTTGAGGAAAACGAGAAGCTGGCCGATTTCTCCATCTCACCCGAACAATGGGGAAACTTTCTCTGCACCATCTTTGACGAATGGGTACGCAACGATGTGGGCAACTACTTCATCCAACTCTTCGATTCAACGCTGGCCAATTGGGTCGGAGAACAGCCGGGAGTATGTACGCTGGGAAAATGGTGCGGTCACGCCGGAGTAATGGAGTTTAACGGAGATGTCTATTCGTGCGACCATTTTGTTTTCCCTGAGTTCAAGCTAGGCAACATTCACGAAAAGACGCTGGTAGAAATGATGTACGGGGAAAAGCAGCAGAGATTCGGACGGATGAAACAAGAGGGACTTCCTTCGCAGTGCCGGGAATGCGAATACCTTTTCGCCTGCAACGGGGAATGCCCGAAGAACCGTTTCATGCGGGCTGCCTCCGGAGAACCGGGACTGAACTACCTTTGCAAAGGGTATCATCAGTTTTTTAAACATGCCGCCCCCTACATGGACTACATGAAAAAAGAATATCTGGCACAGCGCGCTCCCGCAAATGTGATGGAAGCCATCAAAAAGGGAGAAATCTGAAACATAAAAAAACAGGACGTATGAAGATGCTGAATTTCGATTCGTTAAATCTGCGGGTACTGCATCTTCATACGTCCATCCTTTCATCCGGCCACCATTATTCGAGATACCCGTAGATATATTCTACCGGCGATTTCTTAAATCGCAAAACACGCGAATTGTTTGCTCCTGCCCCGTTCTTGTTGAGATACAGGTTATCCAGGCCTCCTGCAATATACCACCCCTGCCCCGTTGCAGAACTCATCGCAAACAGGATGTTATTATAATGGTCTGCATGCCTGATTCCGTCTGAATTCCACTGAGCGGAAGCACCGTACCACGTAATTCCTTCATGCTCCGGAAAATCCGGGCTCGACATCCGGCAGATAATGATATTCTGCATCGGAACTGTGCCAAGCTGCAGGCCGTTACGCCAAAAACGCTCACGGTTTACAATCTCGTGGCCTTCCCAGGGGACTTTCAGCTTATGTGAGCCGTTCCACATCATCCAGATATAATCAGTGGCATCAAACACCCGGTTGAATTCTTCAAACGACGGAAGCTCATATCCCTCAGGCGACAAAGCGTTGGCCGGCAATTTGTTCAGATGAACCTTCTCTCCATTATTATATCCAGCAAGCACGAGCTTGCCGCCATCATCTACCACTTCCATTCCCATTCCGCTGTCGCCCATGTATTCCCATCTCCACAAATCCAGAAAGTCTTCTGCCGGACAAGACGCAAGGTAGTCATACACAGTCTTGCCTGCCATCTCTGCCGGATCCGACGACGACAGAATCTGGTCGTCGAATGATTTCGAATTTCCGCGGGCATTGTATTTGCACCACCATACCCCATGGAACCAGGTGACGGGAAGGCCGTAATTCCGGCGCTTGACTACATACTCTTCACGTCGTGAAGCATCCTCTTTATCGCTTATCACCAGGCGGGCCGCCTGCACACGCCCGTCGGCTGTTTTGTCGTTCGGCTTCCAGCCGGCTATTACACGGCAAGCACCCGAAGAATCTCTCCCGTCGATCTTTATCCAAGGATCCTCGCCTCTATCAAACTCAACAGAAAGCTGCTTGCCATCCGGCAACGACAGAACGCCAAGTTCATTATCGATATAACGCCCGAAATCGCAAGCGTAAGTTTCCGGATCAAAAGCCAGCAGGCCGGAAACTGTCACCGGATTCGGAGATGCTGAAAGCCTGATGCAATCTTCCGGGTATGCATTTGTCAGACCTTTGCGGCGAAACTGAAGCACGACCTCCTCCTGCGGATGGTTCGGCACATACAGCGGCTTGCGCACCCTATACAGATTCGCACCTGTTTGCGGAACAGCCTCAACCTGCACGAGTGCACTTCCTTCGGCAGAAACCAGTTCAAGCTCGTTGTCGCAATCGACGCCAAATACAAAATCCGTTGCCGCATGCGGAAGTTTCAGCGTGCTTCCTTCATCCGCCACTTCCACTCCCTCCGGCAAAACGGAGGCCGAAGCGATCTTCAGCCGGCTGCTCACCGACACATCCAAGTCTATATGCTCTTTATTCCACTCTTCAATGCTAAGCTGCAGACCTTGTTCTTCGTTTTTCACTTTCACCACATAAACTGAATTACGTCTGATGACCTCAGGCATTTTTTCTTCAAGACGGACCGGACTGCCGGACACTTTCGCATCAATGCAGACTTTCAGCTCCGGATTAGCCTGCTCGTAAACATGAACGACTCCCAGACTGTCGCTTGTCAAGGGCGAAGAGAAACGTACCACATGGTCGCCGTATACGGCATCTTCAGGTACAGTCACCGACTCCTGCGGAAAGCAATAGGCATCCTGAAGCGCATTCTTCAAAGTCAGCGACTCTACCTCTATCGACTGATCCGGTTCAATCTGCAAGTCAAAACGGGCAATGCCCCGCTTCAGTACAAGCGTTGAGGAGGACACGCGGCTTTCACCAGCGGACAAGTCCAAACTGCCGGTCGCAAAATGTTTCAATTCACCGCCTTTCATCTTCACCGTCGCCTTCAGCCATTCCTGCTCTGTCAAAGTTCCGACAACAGCATCCCGCATGTCCATAGCCAGACCGTCTTCTGCTGCCACGGCATACAAACGCCCTGAAACCTTATCCAGCTTCAGTTCATACCCTTCCCCCGAGAAAGGAATCTGCTCCCACACTTCCGACAGGATGCCGTTCTCAAAAAGCCAGGCCTTCACTGATGTCAAGCGGTCATCCCTTTCTGCCAGCGAATCGCCGGCAGAAGAGGCAGGAAAAGCGTAAAACTTTATCTTGACCGAAGAGGCAGCAGGAGGAGAAACTCCAGGAGCCTCCTCGTCGGCACACGACTGAAAAAGAAGAACTGCCAAAAACAGGCAAACGGTAACTTTCAGAAATAGTTTATTCAATTGCATGATTACTTGTTTTTTCGTTAATAAAAAATGACATGTCAGATAGACAAAGTACGATATGTCCGGATAATCTGTATCTCCAGGCTAGAGATATACATCTCCAGCTTAAGGATGTGTATCTCCAGCCTGAAGACATACATCTTTATCCTAAAGACAGACTTATCCACGAGGCAATCCGAAAATCATGCCTGCACAGGACAGACCGGCTGTCAGTCATAAATATACTCCACAGCATTCTTCACGCACCGGATGGTCCGTGTCTTCTGACTGTTCTGAGGCACAAACTTGAACCAGTTGTTACCCGGATTTTCACTCGAAGCATATCCTTCCATGCCCCATGTGTTCGACGAATGCCCATAAGTGGCGAACAAGATGTTCATCCGGGCGATACTTCCGGGCGTCGTATTCCACTGATGGCCCAGCCCGTACAAGACCCAATGGTTTCCATCCTGCTCAAAGTCATAAAAGGAAACAACGCCGAAATGATTTCCCAAAAACGACACATCACGTTCGGCAACCGTCACGTTCAGGCGCTGGCCCGTTTTGTTGTTGAACGGACGTGAACCGACACCGCCCAAATTCACATTATCTCCCCACGAAAAGAAAGCATAATCCTCATAACTCGGAATCCGGTAACCGTCAGGAGCCATTTCAGACGGATCCATCGTGCCAAAATTCTGTCCGGAAGACTTCATCCCGTCATAATAGAAGCTGTTTCCGTTATGCGACAGAGGCAGTCCGTCATTGTTTCCTCCCTGATATTGATGCCCCATCAAAGCCAGCAGTTCGCTCTCGCTACAGCTCATCAGGTATTGCGCCAGATTTTCTTGCGTCGCCGGATCGCTCTGGATGAGCACCTGATCCTCAAAACGCTTTACATTTCCGCGCAGATTATACTTGCACCACCATGTGCCATGGATGTTCACCACCGGCAATCCCCAGTTGACGCGCCGCACCGTATAGACTTCCCGATGCAGACCGTCTGTACCGGAAATCACAATCTTTCCTTCCTGCACACGCCCGTCCGCCTCCGGATCGTTCGGTTTCCATCCTCCCAGCAAACGCCAGGAGCCTTCCTCATTCTGATCCAGTTTCATCCAATGGGGCGAATCTCCGGCAAACTCCAGGCGGATTTCCCTGCCTTCCGGCAATGTGATCATCCCCAACTCACCGTCTATATAGCGGTTGAAGTCGCATATTCCATCCGAATCAAAACGGATCTGTCCTTCCAGTCTCACCGGACTTCCCTCAAAGACAAGCACAACTCTTGCAGCATATGTGTCCCGGCTATATACATCCAGATAAATGTACTCCTTTTTTGTGCCCGGCATACGCACTTTGCTTGAAACTGACACTTCAGCTACTTTTTGCAGAGTGCGCGCTGCAGTCTGGTTCACAATCACTCCGTCAACAGTGCCCTCCACTTTTATTCTGGCACCTTCTTCGCCCAATAAAGCCAGCCGAAAGTCAGAACCATAATAAGGAACATGCACCGTATCGTTTGTCGCATTGATCCGCACGCCGCCGGACAATTCAGATGCGGACGCATCAATCACTCCCAGCGGACGATTTTCAGAAACGGTTCCGTCACCAGACTCCCAATCTCCTGCAATGACATCCACTTTTGCCGAAGCCCCCAGACCGCTCACCTGCAAATCATAAACCGTGTTTCTTCTGATCGTTTCAGGCAGTCGCGCTTCCAAACGCTGCCAGGAACCGTTGCAGTTCAACAGAATCTCTACTGCCAGCCCCGCATTCTTCTGTTCGGCCATATAAAACAAAGGTTCGCTCCGGTTCATGAAACAGCCATCTTCAAACACTTTCTCAAAATCGGTCTTCTCGTCTGTTTCGGGCGTACGGACAACCTCCGACTCATTCATATAGCCGTTTGTCAAGACATTGCGCACCGCCACACTTTTTACAGACACTCCCTTGGCAAACGATGACAAATCAATCCGCGCCACGCTGCGTTTCATGAGTACGGATTTCGTATGCTTGCCTTCAACCGCCATGCAGCCGGTCATAGGAAGCACCTCCAGTGACAGTGAAGGGAAAGAAACCTCCAGCTCCATGAAATCGTCCAGTAAGGATACGCCCGGCTTCAGTTTATCCAGTCCTTCGGCAGCTCCGGCATTCGCAAGAAAATACAGATCTCCCTTCTCTCTTTTCGGAACGAAAGCACACATGCCTTCTTTATCCAACGCCAAGGACGGAAAGACCTCTGCCAGCACTCCATCCTCGAAACGGAATCCCTGCAAGTCCTTTATATCAACTTCTGCATCACTGCCACAAACGCCCGGCATACCGGATATTTTCAACTGGGCCGCTATTGTTCCTTGCGGCAACTCACCGGCCACATCCTCTTTCTGACTACAGCTAACCAGCAACAGCAAACTGAATATCAAATATAGATTGTATTTCATCAGGTTCATCTTTTAATATTTGTTCGGATTGTTCTTACTGTTCAAATAATCGGGAGAATCAACAGGCATCTCATGAATATGAGTCACATAAAACCTGTTCATCAGTTCTTGAGCCCAAGGCCCGTAGGTAAACGCGCTGCTGTGTGAATATCCCATCACATGTCCCAGCTCATGAAACATCACCTCACACGCATACGTATCTGTATAATGATTAAACCATCCTCCTTGCCATGCGCCGAACACACTGCCGCCTCCCAGTCCGTACACATTGTTTCCCGTGTAAACCAGACCCACACTCAGCGAACGCTCCTGGCGCATTTGCTTCAGCACTACATCAGCCGTCACCTTATCACCCACTCCCCCATTGCCATAAAGGCGGTCTTCGTTGGCACGCAATATTTCCTCGTGCTCGGGCATATCAATCATATAAGTGAAGTTAATGAACAGGGCAACCGCCTCCCGGCAATGCACCGGGCGAATGCCCATCCAGTTACCGGCCGGTCCGCCGTCAGCCTTGTCGGGGTCACCTCCATACAGGTTGAAAGAAACATTCCATCCGTGTTTAATCTTCTGGAGCTTGTCCCAATAAGCATCGTCTGCCTCTATCTTCAGTTCCATATTCCGAAGTTCCTCCTTCTCAAACCGGGACAGCGTAATATACCGTCCGGATTCTGTCTGATAGACCCCCTCGCGGAGCAGCAGAGGCATCTCCTGATAGAAATCAGCAAAAGCAGGCAACGATTCAAAGTATGCCAGATTGAAGAACTCATTTTCCGCAGATGGAATCCGTGCCTTCACCAGCACCTTACGAAGCTCCCGGGGCGAATAGAAACGTAAATGCAAACGGCCGTCCTCGGCAACATTTGCCTGAAGCGGTCGGGACGTATTGAACGAACGCTGCCGGGAATCCGCATAGACTTCTTTCGGCTCGCCATCCTGCAGAATCCGCTGATAGTCTCCTTCCCTGTATGCTTCTTCCGTAAAATACATAAGCCCCTGGCTGTCGTCGGGATGATCTACCGACGTATGAATCTGTCCGATCCGGTTTGCAGATACAGACACGCTGTCGAAGACAAAAACCCTGCGCACCTGATCGCCCCGGTAACCGCGCGTACAGACTTCTACTTCGCCCCTTAAAGAAGAGCCTGAAACAGCAGGCAGGAAAAGATAAGACGTTGCGGAACTCAAATCCAACTCCTGCGCAAATCTGCCGGTTTCGCCGACATAATTCCCATTGCCCGACAAGCCGGTATAGAAACGCCCTTCTTCCAGCCTGGCTTTTTGCGAAACGACTGCATTGCGCACATAAACATTATTAAAAGATAATGAAAAATCCACACGCCCTACGATACGGCGCAGCATCACATTCTGGGAGAAGGCGACCGTTTCCTCTTCTCCCGCCGGACCTTTCACTGCATTCACGCTGAAAGGCGTCCGTGAATAGAAGTATTCCGCAGACAAGGGTCGGCGCAAATCAGACGGGAAAGTTATCCATTCATCCGTTTCATCACGCAACCGATGAATCACAGCACCATCTTCTTCTCCTTGTCCTCTGATTCCGAGCAACAGCAAATTGTACTCTCCCTTTTTCAGTCCTTCAAGATGGAGTTCCGCCGAGGCAGGCTCATACATGCCTTTCAGATTCTCCACCACTTTCCCCTCATCATCGGTCACATACCACTCCACTCTGTCATAGTCAGTCTTCTGTACAGATAAGGAACGGCTTTTTTCTTCCACACACGCATTGTCATAACTGGCAGTTTGCAGACGGAAGACAAAACCTTCCTGCTCTGTTCTTGAAGAATCCCTCCAATCGGTTTGCTCACAGGCCACCAAAAATAAACTGCAAATAAAAGCACTCAAAAAACTTTTTTTCTCCATTTGTTTTTAGTCAGTCTAGTTATAAACCCCATTATTTCAAAGCTGCCGGCCAAATTCGCGCATCTGCGCCGACATTGCATTTAGAACAACAAAAAAATCCGCTTTGTTCTACAGACAAAACGGATTTCGGTTTTTAAACGACCTCCTGTATTTTTTGACATTCACGGCACCCAGCGGATGTCAGAGCCTCATTCTCATCAGTCAAGCTTTACCAATTCATATTTCTGGCTGCCCATACCCAACTGCTCCGCATACTCCAGCGTATGCATGCCATGGCGTGAATCAATGCGCTCAATCAGGTGAATTTTTCCATGATCATCCGAAGCTCGGACAAGATCAGTGCAGGCACGGTCGAGAGCAACCGGATCAAGTGAAGCCAAAATGCCGATATCTCCCATTTTCGGATCTTCCGGCGAAGCATCACAATCGCAGTCTACCGACAGATTGTTTGCGACACTGATATAAAGGATATTCTCGCCACAATGGTCAGCTACGGCTTTTGCAGCCTCGGCCATCGATTCCAGAAAATCATCCTGCGCCGGAAGGTTGCTCCACACTTCGGCCGGATTCTTGCTCTTTCCGGCGGAATGAATCCAGGCTTTTCCTTTCGAGGAAGCAATGCCTATCGACATATTCTTGATAGCTCCGCCGAAACCTCCCATGGCATGCCCTTTAAAATGGGACAAGATCACCGTAAAATCATAATTCAGATAATCCTTTCCTACAAAGTCTTCCTTCAAATGCCGGCCTCCATTCACAGGAATAGCCACCTCCCCTCCGGCATCCATGATTACGACCGGAGCGATTGCCGTAAACCCGTGATCCTTAGCTGCCTTCAGATGGCTTTCCGTATCTGCGCGTCCGCCTCCATAAGCCGTATTGCATTCTACAATTGTCCCGTTCACCAGCTTCACAAGATCCTTGATCAATGACGGCTGCAGAAAATTGTGCCCGCCCGGTTCTCCGGTACTGACCTTCACGGCAACCTTTCCATTAGCCTCACGCCCAAGCACCTTATAGATCTTTACCAGATTCTCAGCGTTTATATCCTTATACATATACACTTTCGGAAGACCGCTTTCCGTTTTCCGAGTCCCAGCTTCTGCCGACTGGGCACATGCGCTGCCCGACACGGTCATACAAACGAAGGCCCCGCACAAAAACATTCTGAATAACTTTTTCATAAACGACATAATGAATTCATTCAACAAATGGATATTTAGTATTTCTTCAGATTCACGATTAAAGTCTGATGCTTATTCCACCCAGGAACGTAGCTTTCGGCATCGGATAGCCCAGCATGATTTCATAACGCTGCGCCAGCAGATTCTCGCCGCGTACATACAGTGAGGCCCAACGGCAAAGGCGATAGTCGGCACGAACATTCCACAGCACGAAATCTTCTGTAACCTCCGGAGAAATGGAAGTATAAAGTCCCCTGATATACTGCACCCCTGTCGAAACACCCCAACGTCCTTTGCGGAAATCCGCTCCTGCATACAGCTTATGCTCGGGTGCCGAAATTACAGGATTTTCCATATGCACCCAACTGTAATTGGCATTCACATTCCACCACGGACTGATGCGGTAAGACACATTGCCTTCCAGTCCCCAGTTTTCTATCTCCCCGCTGTTCACATTCATCGGCCTGCCATCCACACGGGTTGTCATGATCAGATTATCTCCGTTGATATAATACAAGTTGGCACCGTACCTCAAATCACCGTCCAGCAACTGGTGAGTGAATGAAAGTTCATAGTTCATCATCCGTTCAGGCATCAGATCCGGATTCTGCGGAGGGAACATATACATTTCGCGGATAGTCGGATTGCGGAAGCCTTTGCTCACCATCGCTTTCAGCTCTGCATGCCTCGGGAGATGAAAGGCAAGGCCGCCTTGTGGAACCCATTCCGTACCCACATGCGAATGATGGTCAACACGTACTCCTGCATTCAACGACAGCCACGCGCCGATATCCTGACGGAAATCCACATAGCCTGCAAATTCATCCTGCTTCTTGTCCACCCCCGGCACCCGGCTTCCGTCGGCAATCACCTCATTCCACGACTCGCCTCCGAAATGCTGATAGTCAAACCCCACGGTCAAGCGGTTTCCCTCATACAATTCTGCACTCTGATACCATGACACTCCCATCATCAGATCCTTTGAATGGAACAATGATTCCTGCGGCTGTTCGCCCGGGTGATAACCGTCGTCTATCTTGTGACGACCCCAATTATAGAAAAAGCTCAACGCTCCGGAAGTACGCCCGTAATGGTTTTCCAGCATGGCAGAAGCCATACCTCGCGTAATATGCGAATCGTTGTCAATCAGCGGAGAAGTTATTTCTCCTGGATTTGAAGCGTTGAAATGGGTTACGTTTACATCTCCCCACAGCTTCCAGTTGTCTGTGAAATCATATCCCAGTTTGGCATAGCCGCCATATTGTTCAAATCCCATATCAGCCCGATGTCCGTCAGTACGGTTATACGAAGCGGAAACCACACTGCTGAACCGTCCTTTCTTCACCCGGTTTACAGCCTCCGTCTGCAATGTTCCATACGAACCGGCACCTATATTAATATGTGTATCTGTTCCATCCTCGCGTTTCTTCTTTGTCACGATATTAATGACTCCTCCCATCGCATTCGAGCCATAAAGCACAGAAGCCGGACCGCGCAGCACCTCCACCCTATCTGCCAGCATGGTCTGATACGAATCGGAAATGGGATGGCCGAACAGCCCCATATACTGCGGATGCCCGTCAATCAGCACCAGCATCTGCGCGCTTCCCGACATTCCCCGCAAGCTGAGTCCGCCGGCAGCTCCGGTCGACACGCCATAGCCCATCACCCCACGGCTGGTAACAAACAGCCCGGGAACCTGCTCAGCCAGAGCCGGCAGGACAGAAGGCTGGTAACGGCGGGCGAGCTGGTTTTGCCCGACAACAGAAACCGTCATAGGCAGATGCCGAACATCTGTTTCATTCCGCGTGCCGGTGACAACGACCTCATCCAAAGGAAGCACCTTCTGAAAAGAAAGCGAATCAACCGGTTCTTCCGCCAACGCCATTCCCGGAAAAACGATACATGCAAAAGCAAACACAACAACAGAACGTTTTTGCAAACCCATAAAATCAAATCAAATTAAATCAATGAATAATAAAAGAGAGCGTGCCAAACCGTCACCTGCATCATCATACCGATGAAGTCTGGCACATCTCTCCGTCAGAGCTATGAAGAATCTGGCGGACCATTTGCGTGAGTCCGCTTTCCATTCTGGAACATTGCAAAAATAAGGCATTTGAACCAGGCGGAGCGTACATAAATTACTGAAAAAACAACCCCATTTACAGAAAATCCCGATTCCTTGCGTGAAAAAACGAGAAACTCTGTAAGCAAGGTTGTTTAATCAGTAATTCTGGTAATGCATATTCCAAAATATCCCCTTATTTTTGTAACTGCAAAATAACGATAGAGTTTTATCTGTTTGAGATGAAAACTGTGAATGATATTTTAGACATAAAAGACGTGTGCGAATGCAACCGCTGCCTCGGAAGCAAGACCTTGCATCCGCAGGCAAGCCTCATCAACCTGGAGAATCCCGATTTTGAAGAGAATTTCGTAAAGTTCGAGTTTTACGCCATTCTGCTGATCGAGGACTGCACGGACAACTGCAACTGCTGCGGACGCAGGGATTATGACTTCTCGAATGCCACAATGGTATTCCTCACGCCCGGCGAAGTGTTTCGGATGAACACCGAAAACACATTGCCGGACAAGGGACTGCTGCTGGCATTCCACCCCGACCTGCTGTTCCGGACCACATTAAACAACCACATTGACAACTATACGTTCTTCTTCTACCGCAAGGAAGAGGCTCTTCATCTTTCACAGCGCGAAAAATCGACCGTTGCACGCTGCTTCGATGCCATCGGGCAAGAACTTCACCACGACATCGACTCGCACAGCAGCACGCTGATATCACGCCTGATCGAACTGCTGCTCGACTATTGCTCGCGCTTTTACGAACGGCAGTTCATCACCAGAGAGGAAAAGAACAAGGCCATTATAAAGAAGTTCAACAGCTTCATCGACAACTATATCGCTTCGGGGCAGATGCAGGAAGGAAAGTTCCCCACGCCGGAATACTGCGCGACTCCACTGAATCTCTCTGCCGCCTATTTCAACGACCTTCTGAAATTCGTGACAGGAAAGACATTGGACGAATATCTACAGTTCAAACGGCTGGAAGCTGCCCGACAGATGCTGGCCAAGTCTGAAAACACCCCTGCTTCGGTAGCGAAACTGCTGGGATTCCCCAACGTCAGCCGGTTCTGCTACATCTTCAAGCAGATTACGGGGATGTCACCCAACGAGTACCGGAACTCCAGGAACTGACAATTATTTTTCTAACCTCCAATAAAACACTGTTATTATGGAAACAACTGTAAAACTTTATTCATTGCCTTACAACAATGTAAAAACTTACCTGACAGCATTGCTGTTCATTGCAGGCAACCTTGTTCTTCCACAACTCTTCCACCTGATACCTCAGGGAGGAACAACATGGCTGCCCATTTATTTCTTCACCCTCGTTGGAGCCTACAAATACGGATGGAAAGCCGGACTGCTGACTGCCGTTGCGTCACCGCTGCTCAATTCATGGCTGTTCGGCATGCCTATGCCTGCCGTACTTCCAGCCATTCTGCTGAAATCAGTGATCCTGGCTATTGCTGCAGGATATGCCGCCCGCCGCTTCCGAAAAATCACCCTGCCCCTTCTGCTTGCAGTTGTACTCACTTATCAAATTCTGGGGACATTAGGCGAATGGGCCATGACTGGCAATTTCTATGATGCCGTTCAGGACTTCCGAATCGGCATACCGGGGATGCTGCTGCAAATTGCCGGCGGCTATGCCGTAATCAGATACCTCATACGCAAGTAAAGGCAAGCGTCTGACAAGCCCCAAACCGAAAACAAACAAAAGGCGCAAGCCCGCTGACAATCTATTCTTCAGCGGATTTGCGCCTTTCGGTTATGCCGGCATTCAAACGTTCAACACCGCACATCCGATATAAACGGGGAACGGTCTGCTCTCCCTATCAGAAAGCTTCTTTGCCCGACTCATGGAAAAAAAGCGGCCATTCTCGGAGAAATCTGCATCCCTAAGCTGGAGATATAAATCTCCAGACTGAAGACGTACATCTCGATGCTGAAGCTGCATGTCTTTAACCTGAAGACCAACTTTTCTAACTAGAAATCCGGCTTTGCCTCCCGCACACAGAACAACGGCTTTCACATCGGGAAAATCCGAATCTCCTTATTTATACCCGCCGGCTTCAGCGATGCGCTTCGGAATGTCCGTATTGTCCATCTTGCCCATAAACTTCTCCGAGCCTGCCCCTACAGCATAAACGGGTACGTATTCGGCCGTATGGCTTCCCGTGGTCCAGCCCAATCTGGCAATCTGGCTCATCACTTTACGGGCAACAGCTGCCAAAGACTCAGAGCGGGCATACAACGTTTCGGTAAATTCTACCTTATGCTGCACAAACGACTTTTCGTATTCATCACGCAATGCACGCTCCTGCGACCAGTTCAGCGGCAGTTCCGTCCAGAATCCCATCGTTTCAGAAAGGAGCGCCTTCACCTGCTCCCAACTGACATCCTTGTTTCGGCGGAGATCCGTAATGCGCCGCGAAAGTTCTTCTTGAGATACCTTTTGATTTTCAAGCGCCTTCAAATTCAGAGTATATCCGCTTATGCCCATTCCCAGTCCGCCGGTTTCATGGTCGGCAGAAATCACGATCAATGTTTCTTTCGGATGTTTCTTATAGAACTCATATGCCACTTTCACGGCATTGTCAAAGTCAATCACTTCCTTTACAACCGTAGCCAAATCATTATTATGGCATGCCCAGTCGATCTTTCCGCCTTCCGCCATCAGGAAAAAGCCTTTGTTCTTCTCCTTCATCAGAAAGCCGACGGCAGCCTCAGTCATCTGCGCCAGCGTCATATCCCCATTCTTCCGGTCTATCGCATAAGGCAGGCTGTTCACATCATCTCCGGATTCCTGCAAAAGAAGGATTTTATCCGACTGAACCGATTTTGCCGCATATTCATCCATACCGTGCGCAATGGCATATCCGCCCTCCTCAATGACAGGCTCCAGCGAAACAGCCTTATCGCCCGACCTCAAGATTCCGGCTCCCGCAAAAAAGTCGAAATTGCTGGCCGGCAGCTCTTTCGCAAGCTCATCATACATGCCGCGGTCGGGCTGATGCCCGTAGAAAGCCGCCGGAGTGGCGTGGTTGATTCCCACCGTAGTCAGAACAGCCACCTTCTTTCCGCTCGCCTTCGCGCGCGTGGCAATGCTCCGGAGCGAACGCTTGCCGGCATCCACGCCGATCGCTCCGTTATAAGTTTTCGAGCCTGTGGCCAGAGCGGTGCCTCCGGCTGCGGAATCCGTTATGGGGTTCGAGGCCGAAAAGGATGTGGCGATACCTGCAACGGGGAAGCTTCCAAACATCAGCTTCTCAACTCCGATACGCCCCTGACCTGCCGCCAGATACATTTCGGTCGTATTCACCTGATTCACCCCCATTCCATCTCCGATAAAGAAGAACACATACTTGGCCTGCTGGGCATAAGTGCAGACACCTGCCAGCAGAAACAAAAACACATAAAAAATCCGTTTCATAAAAGTTATTGTTAAAGATTAATCGTCTGATGCAAATCTCTACAAAGATAAAGGAAATATAAAGTCTGTCCAAGCAAAGGAAACGAACACTTGAAGAACAAACGCATCTTGATTTTATCATAAACACAGAAAACGAATGAAAAAAAGTTTCGCAATACCTCATGAAACCATCTTCTACAATATAATTTTATATAAAACTTGCCTTAAAAGTACCAATCAGAGAAAAAACTTTCTACTTTTGCAACTTGTAAATAATTAGAACTCATTTGCAAATGAAAATAAGACTCTTACCATTGATTGCGGCATTCATTGCGGCAACTCCCTTAGTGACTTCATGTCTTGACAGCGAGGAGCAACAAATCTTGTACGACCCGGAAAGCAGCATCACAGGATTTTCTGTGGGTACGCTCCATATTGACCGGATGGGTAAAGACAGCAACGGAGAGGACAGTGCATATATAGACACGATCAACTGTTCCGAATATCCGTTTACAATCGACCAAATAAACCGCACTATCGAGAATAAAGATTCTTTTCCCGTTGGAACATATATAGATAAGGTAGTGACAAGCATCACTTACGATAGCGGAACGGGAATTCTGGTATACCGCCCGAAAGGTTCTTCCAATGATACGATCTGGTCTTCAACCGACTCAATCGACTTTACCGAGCCTCTGCAGTTTAAAGTATATATGTACAGTGGTTCGATGGGAAGACCTTACACTGTCAAGCTCAACGTGCATCAGATGGAACCGGATACCATCGCATGGAAAGACTTTACTGACCTGTCGTTCAGCGAACATGTCAGTCTGGACAAGCAAACCGCCCTGTCCGTAGACAAAAACATCTATGTCTTCGGAGAAAGCAACGGAAGTACATCCGTCTGGTATACAACAACAAGCAGCGGAAACTCAAGCCAATGGACTGAACTTACTTCTTCCGTTCCTGCCGATATAATAACCGAATCGGCAAAAGTATGGAACGGGAAGATCTACTTCTTAAGCGGGAATGACTCATACAACTTATACAGCCTTGACCCGGCGACCAATCAGTTTGCAAAGGAAGCAGGCATCACAGGCCTTACGCTTCTGGTTGCCCCTGACGACAAACTGGAAAGATTCTACGCGGTTAAGGACGGCGAAGTGGGATACTTCAACAGCAGCATGGAATGGACAAGCGACAGCCCCGCAACTGCAATATTCGGAAATGCGGAAGGCCGGATTTCATCTTATTCCGAACCGCTCTCATACAACGACGGAATCACACGCACAACCATTCTCGTAAACAGCAAGGTTGAAACAGATTCTGCACTTGTGTTCCAACGCCTGTCAAGCGAAAGCGCATGGACTGAAATAAAGCAGAATCAGGCAATGCCCAATCTGGAAAATATCTCTATGATACACTATGACGGCAAACTATATGCATTTGGAGGAGCAAACAGTTCACATACGGCTTTCGACTTCTTCTATAATTCAACCGACAACGGACTTACGTGGTGGAAGACAACAGAATGCATGTATTTTCCTGAAACATTCAAAGGATATTATGACTACGGAAGCTACTCGGCGACCGCAGACTCCGACAACTTCATCTGGATTGTCTGGGGCAATGGAAACATGAGCCGCGGACGGATCAACCGCTTAGGATTCGCTCCCAAATGGTAACTGAACGCAACTGAAAACTGAATGAACAATGTCATATAAGGATCAACTAGACATGAACCGCATCCCAACGCACATAGCCATCATCATGGACGGCAACGGACGCTGGGCAAAAGCACGCGGAGAGGCACGCACCGTCGGCCACCAGGCCGGAGCAGAAACTGTGCATGTCATCACCGAAGAAGCTGCGCGGCTGGGAGTGAAATACCTTACGCTCTATACTTTCTCGACTGAGAACTGGAACCGCCCGGTCGATGAAGTGGCGGCGCTGATGAGCCTGCTCATGGACTCGATAGAAGAAGAAACGTTCATGAAAAACAACGTCAGCTTCCGCATCATCGGAGAAAAAGAAAAGCTCCCCCAGAATGTGCGCACAAGGCTGGAGCAATGTATAGAACGCACAGGAAGAAACACGGGCATGTGCCTCACGCTGGCTCTGAGCTATTCGTCCAAATGGGAGCTGACAGAAGCTGCCCGACAGATAGCCAAAGAGGTGCAGGAAGGAAAAATGAAACCTGAAGACATCTCAGACAAAACCATCGACGCACATCTGAGCACCAGCTATATGCCGGATCCCGACCTGCTGATACGCACGGGAGGAGAAATCAGGCTCAGCAACTACCTGCTGTGGCAATGCGCCTACTCAGAGCTGTACTTCTGCAACACATTCTGGCCAGACTTCGGCAAAGAAGAATTATATAAAGCAATCTGTGACTACCAGAAAAGAGAACGCCGATTCGGCAAAATCAGTGAACAAATATAAAACAAAACAATGCGATACCGTCTTTTATTCATCTTATTGATTCTTACCTGCATCTCCTCGTTCACGGCAAAAGGATTTGCGCAAGATAATGATTCTACGGAAGTCGGACAGAAACCGGTAATCCTCTACAACGGAACTCCAAAGAAATACGAAATTGCCGACATCAAGGTCAGCGGAGTCAAGAACTATGAAGATTATGTGCTGATAGGCATTTCCGGACTGGCTGTCGGACAAACCATCACTGTGCCGGGAGATGATATCACATCAGCCGTAAAAAGATACTGGCGCCACGGACTCTTTTCTGACGTGAAGATTCTGGCAGACAAAATAGAAGACAACAAAATTTATCTGTCAATCCAGCTGAAACAGCGTCCGCGCATCACCGACATCGTAATTCATGGGGTGAAGAAGAGCGAACGGGAAGATCTGATGGCAAAGCTGGGCATGGCAAAGGGAACGCAGATTACGCCGAATCTGGTGGACCGTGCAAAAATCCTCATCAAGAAACACTTCGACGAAAAGGGATTCAAGAATGCGGAAGTCAACATCGTGGAGCGCGAAGACCCGGAAAACGCAGAACAGGTTTACGTTGACGTGAACATCGACAAGAAAGCCAAAGTGAAGGTACACAAGATTACCATCGACGGCAACATGGTGCTTACTGACAAGAAACTGAAGCGCACCATGAAGAAAACCAACGAAAAAGGAAAGCTCATCAACTTGTTCCGCCCGAAGAAGTTCATCGAAGAGCGTTATGAAGAAGACAAACAGAAGATCATTGAAAAATACAATGAGCTGGGATACCGTGATGCGCAAATCATGGAAGACAGCGTTTCGCAATACGATGAAAAGACCGTTGACGTATACATGAAGATTTATGAAGGACAGAAATACTACCTCCGCAACATCACATGGGTAGGAAATAAGGTCTATCCGTCAGACTTGCTGAACGAGCAGCTGCGCATGAAGAGCGGCGACGTATACAACCAGAAGCTGCTCAACGACCGTATTTCAAATGATGAAGACGCCATCGGAAACAACTACTATAACCGCGGTTATGTGTTCTATCACCTCGACCCGGTGGAAGTGAATATCGACGGCGACTCCATCGATCTGGAAATGCGTATAACCGAAGGACCGCAGGCAAGCATCAGTCACGTGAGAATCAACGGAAACGACCGACTGTATGAAAACATCGTCCGCCGTGAGCTGCGTACCCGTCCGGGAGACCTGTTCAGCAAAGAAGCGCTGGAACGTTCCTACCGCGAAATCGCGCAGATGGGACACTTCAACCCTGAAAATATCCAGCCCGACGTGCAGCCGAACTATCAGGACGGTACGGTAGACATCAACTGGGGACTGGAATCGAAAGCGAACGACCAGGTAGAATTCTCTGCCGGATGGGGACAGACCGGTGTCATCGGCAAGCTGAGCCTGAAGTTCACCAACTTCTCGTTCGCCAACCTGTTCAGAAAGAACAACAACTTCAGAGGCATTCTTCCGCAAGGCGACGGACAGACACTGACCATCAGCGGACAGACTAACGGACGCTACTACCAGTCGTACAGCGTTTCGTTCTTCGACCCCTGGTTCGGAGGAAAACGGCCGAACTCGTTCTCCGTTTCTGCCTTCTATTCAATCCAGACTGACGTAAGCAGCCAGTATTACAACTCTGCATACATGAACAACTACTATAATATGCTGAGCGGATACGGCTACTACGGAGGCTACGGAAACTATTACGACAACTACGAATCGTATTACGACCCCGACAAATCAATTAAGATGTTCGGCATTTCGGTTGGCTGGGGAAAACGTCTGCGCTGGCCAGACGACTACTTCACCCTGTCGGCAGAACTTTCTTATCAACGCTTTATGCTGAAAGACTGGAGCTATCTCTATATCCGCCTGAACAACGGCGACTATATGAACACAGGCAACTGCAACAACCTGAGCCTGAACCTGACACTGGCGCGCAACTCTACAGACAACCCGATCTTCCCGCGCCGCGGTTCCGAGTTCTCGGCTTCGCTGCAGATTACGCCGCCGTATTCGCTCTTCAGCAAGAAAGACTATTCGACTTACGGAAGAGATAACTACGAAGAGGCAGCCAGCATGTTCAAATGGATTGAATACCACAAATGGAAATTCAAAGCCAAAACGTATACTGCGCTGATGGATATCCAGAAATGCCCGGTCATCATGACCCGCACGGAATTCGGACTTTTGGGACACTTCAACAAGTACAAACGCTCTCCGTTTGAAACGTTCTATGTGGGAGGTGACGGTATGACGGGCTACAGCTACAACTACGCATCCGAAACGATAGCCCTGAGAGGTTATGAAAACGGCGCGCTCACACCCTACGGCGATGAGGGATATGCCTACATCCGCCTGGGAGCAGAACTCCGCTACCCGCTTATGCTCGAAAATTCCACCAGCATCTATGCTCTGGGATTTGTAGAAGCAGGTAACGCATGGAACAACGTAACCGACTTCAACCCGTTCAAGCTCAAACGTTCGGCCGGATTCGGTGTCCGCATCTTCCTCCCGATGATCGGTATGATGGGTATTGACTGGGCATACGGTTTCGACAAAATCAACGGTTCGATGCAGTATAGCGGAAGCCAGTTCCACTTCATCATCGGACAAGAATTCTAAAATGATATGATAATGAAACGATGTATCTTTTCAGCCTTGCTCCTGATTGCCTGCATGGCAACGGCAATGGCACAAAAATTCGCACTGGTAGACATGGAGTTTATCTCCAGACAGATCCCTGCGTTCAGCCAGGCTAACCAGCAGATGGAAGCCTTGTCAAAAGAATGGCAGAAGCAGATTGACGCCAAAGCCGATGAAGCGAAAAAGCTTTATGAGGAATATCAGAATACGGCCGACAAGCTGACCGCTGCACAGCGCACGGCAAAAGAAGAAGCGATAGTGGCCAAAGAAAAGGAAGCCGCCGAACTGCGCCAGCAATATTTCGGCCCGCAGGGAGAAATGATGAAAAAGCAGAAAGAGCTCCTTGGCCCGTTGCAGGACAACGTATACAATGCCATAAAAGCCATAGCTACGGAAAAAGGCTATGACGCTGTGATTGACCGTGCATCGGCTCAAAGCATGATTTTCGCTTCGCCGCGCATTGACATCAGCAATGAAGTGCTGGCCAGATTAGGATATTCAAATTAATTTTATAAATTTGCAGGCGGTACTTTGCTACATGCAATTAATTAAATAACAAAATAGAAAACTTAGAATTATGTTGAAGAGAATTGCTTTTTTACTTTTGCTTGTCGCACCGATGAGCGTATTTGCACAGAAATTTGCGTGCTATAAATCGATGGATGTAATTTCTGTCATGCCGGAGTTTGCAAAAGCGCAAACTGACATCCAGGCTATGCAGAAAACGTATGAAGATGAAATCAAAAGAACCTCAGACGAATTCAATAAAAAGTATGCCGAATATCAGGAAGAACAGAAGAACCTGCCTCAGAATATTCAGGAACGCCGCCAGAAAGAGTTGCAGGAACTGAGCGAAAAAGGCATGCAGTTCCAGCAGGATGCTCAGCAGCAGCTGCAGAAAGCATACACTGACATGATGGACCCGATCTACAAGAAGCTGGAAGATGCCGTAAAGGAAGTCGGAAAGTCAGGAGCATACACGCTGGTGTTCGATCTGAACCGCACAGATATTCCTTATATCAACGAAACGGAAGTAAAAGACATTACAAACGATATCAAGACTAAATTGGGCATCAGCCTGACAGCCGTTCCGTATACACCGGCTACACCGGCCGCTGCTACGACAACAGCTCCGGCAAACTAAAGACGGATTTGTAATACAGCATAAATGTCATTTCGAGTCTTACCCCTCGAAATGACATTCTTTTTATCCATTACACCTCAGATACACTGCCCATGTTTCCCCTATCTGCTCAGAAGACCGGCCCCATCGGCGTATTCGACTCCGGCTATGGAGGACTTACCATACTCGGAAAATTCCGCGAACTTCTTCCCCAATATGACTATTTGTATCTGGGCGACAATGCACGCACTCCCTACGGGACACGCTCGTATGAGATTGTATACGAATTCACACTCGAAGCGGTGAAGAAACTCTTCGAACTGGGATGCCCGCTGGTAATACTTGCCTGCAACACAGCCTCAGCCAAAGCACTTCGAAGCATCCAGCAAAACGACCTGCCTCATCTGGACCCGACAAGAAGGGTACTGGGAGTCATACGTCCGACAGCAGAATATATAGGGAATGTCACAAACACCCGTCATGTAGGCCTGCTGGCAACCGCCGGCACCGTAAAGTCCGAATCATATCCGCTGGAGATAAAGAAGATATTTCCCGACATACATGTGACAGGCGTTCCATGTCCCATGTGGGTACCGCTGGTGGAGAACAACGAATACAGTTCGGAAGGGGCGGATTTCTTCGTGCGCAAGTATATTGAGATGCTTCTGAACGAGGACCCGCAGATAGACACAATTATCTTGGGATGCACGCACTATCCGCTGCTGAAAGATAAGATCCGGCAGTATACGCCAGCGCATATCCGGCTGATATCGCAAGGGGAACTGGTTGCCGAGAGCCTGAAAGACTACCTGCACCGCCACGCAGACATGAATGCCCGTTGCTCGCACAACGGCCGTTGCGAGTTCCTTACAACCGAGTCAGTAGAGAAATTCCGCGAATCGGCATCCGTATTTCTACACGACACAGATGTAAATGTGAGAAGCGTGGTGCTGGAATAGCATCCACGGATGTATGCTTACTTCTTTTTCGCCCGCACCAAGAATGCGCTCAACTCCCACAGAATATAAATCGGCACAAATACCACCATCAGCGTAAACGGATCGGTAGAAGGAGTGATGACGGCAGACAGTATCATAATGGCAACAATCGCATGACGGCGGTATTTCGAAAAAAAAGAGCGGTAAAGAATCCCCAAACGCGAAAGCAGCATCGACACGAGCGGAAGTTCAAATACGATCCCCATCATGAAAATCAGCATCAGAAAGTTGTCCATGTATGAATCAAGAGCCAGCTGATTGGATATGTCAGGGCTTAACTGATAAGTATAGAGAAAGCGCAGAGTCATCGGAAAAACGATGGCATATCCCACTGCACAGCCGATGAAGAACATGACAGTCCCGAAAAGGAATGCCGCACGGATACCTCGTTTCTCGTTGCTGTAGAGTGCCGGACAAATGAACTTCCACACCTCGTAAACCAGGTATGGAAAGGTGCAAAGGAATGCCAGCCAGAACGAAAGGGTAAAGTGCATGAACAACTGTGACGACAGCTTGATATTGATCACCTCAACATGAAACGGCTTGTTCAGAAATTCCGGAACCACAGACGTATGCGAAGCCAGACCGGCAATCGCCCTGTATAAAAAGAAATCATCCCGGCAGGGAGCCATCACCACGTGCTCGAAAAGATAAGGCATAAAAAAGAAGCCGGCCGCCAGAAAAATAGCCAAAGCGATCAGGCAGCGAAGAATCATCCACCGAAGAGCCTCCAGATGGTCCCAAAAAGTCATTTCCGTTTGCTCCTCCATCTTATTCGTCCTTCGTATGCTTGTCCGTATGCTTTTCTCCCTCCTGTATTTCATCCCTGAAGCCTTTTATGCCTTTTCCTATGCCGCGCATCAGTTCAGGGATCTTCCGTCCACCGAACAGAAGAAGTATTATAAGCACAATGACCAGTATTTCGGTCAGCCCGAAACCAAAAACAAGTAAATTTCCCATCTTTCAAACTAAATTTTAAGCACAATCAAATGATGTTGCAAATGTAATCATTTCTTCATTTCTGACAAGAAAAAGTTATGATTATGAAACGCATCCCTCTTCTTGCGGCATCATTTTCCAGAAATACCAGCACAGATTCTACAGTCCAAGTAGCTGGAACATAAAATCTGTGCCGGCAACTTCATCAGTTATCCGGCTTATCCTCCTGTCTTTCCCAGAGCACACAAAAAACGCAGCCGATTTTTCACAAGACCGACTGCGCCCAAAGTTTTATGTCAAACTTTTAAGAGAGGTTATTTTTATTGTTAGTTGTTGTAACTTGTTAATTGTCAAACGGGAAATATACAGGTTCTTGTGTCAAAGTAATCACGTTGTACGGATTATTCTGATCCGTCAACGTAATAGTTGTCGGAGAACCAGCATTATCAGCCGTTACCTTAAACGTGACAGGAGATGAATAGCCGAAAGGCATCAGCAGATAAGCAAATCCTACATTATGATAGAAAATTCCATTGTCATCTCCATCCATTGCAAACTGCATCGCAATCACATCATCGCCTTCAAGTGAATAGTTATAGTACAATTGGCCTGCATAATAACCTCCTGAGGCCAAACTTCCGAAATAAGCACCGAAGTGGCCGCCCTCAGTACCCATGGCAAAGAAATAAAGCTGTTCTCCGGTCAGATTTGGATCTGTAGCATACAGATCCTTCACCTGATCAAAATACAGTTGCGCATAGCTTCCCAACTGGCTGTAGGCAACAAACCATAATCCATTAACAAACGCCTGATTCAACGGAGGAACCACATTTTCCATCACGAAGGCACCGTCAGACGCTCCGTAACACCCTGTTGACTCATCATAAACCAGTTCGTCGAATGTCTTGTCGCCCAAAGTCAGCGGAGAATAAAACTTCCATGAGTCGGGGGTCTGGATATATGAGAATGTTTCGGTAACAGTTTCATCTTCTTCCATGTGGCTGACAGAAAGCGTACGATAGGTACGCGCTATTGAATACTCCACTCCGTCCAATGTTATTTTATACAATGAATACTGGTTGCTTGCAGCCTCTATCTGCTGTATCTGTGTCAGATAGCTTTCCCATGAAACATCCTCCGGCATAGGAGTCATCACAATCGTATTTTCCGTTTTCTTGCCTCTCAACACTACTTCTTCCGCAGTGGCCGACATTATGGTGAACTCATAGTCGCCTTCCATACCGAGCCCTACATTCCCGATTCCAAGGCTGTTGTTTGGATCTGAAAAGATATGGAAAATTTCGTTCAGCGTATCGAACGTCAGCGTCGGACCGGCTTGCTCCTTCAAGCGGAAAGTGCTGGTTGAAGTGGCCGCAGGAGAATTGATAATATCTGCTGCCACCGTCGCATTGCCGTCTTCTGTAAACTTCACCAGTACATTATACCCTCCATAGCTCTGTGCACTCGAAGGATAATACTCCATAAGCCAACCATTAGGAGCAGCAGTTAACACCGCCAGTTCCTCACTCATCTTTTCATTGATTCTTTGTGCTGAAGTCTGGCCAAAGATTTCATCTTCTTCCGGTGTACAGGCTGTCAGACAACACACACAAACTACCATCAGTATATATAAAAATCGTTTCATATTACATTCTTATTAGTTTAATGTTACTAAATCCAATTCGTCAATATGAGTTTCACGTTCCTGTACCTCTTCGTGAAGAGCCTGAATATCCAACCCCCACGAATCCGCAAGATATTGCGTCACCATCTCCAATTTTCGAAGGATTGCATCACGCCCGCTGTAGTCAGGATTTCCAGCTTCATCTACAGAAACGGCCTCGTTCAATATCTGCTGCCATTCTGCATCTGACTTTACGATGTAATTGGCGATTGTTTCCACAAAATCTTCATCAACTGCACTTGACGCATAGGCGGTTACAAATCCGTCCCGACGAGCTGTTGCATCATTAATATTCACCCAACCTGCTCCATAATATTTTCCTGCTGTGATATCATTAAAATCAGTGGAATAGTTTTTAGTCTGATGCAGGATATGGGAAAACTCATGATGCATTGTCTTGAAATACCATTCATTCAGTATTTCCGGATCCAAGCTGCTTACATTCAATGCGTTCACATTAAACAGCGTAATCTTCAAACCACCTTCGGCTGTACCAAGCACCATAGAGCCTCCCGACTTTTCGTATTCGGGCGAACCTACAAAATGAAAAATCTTAGGACAATAAGTACATAGAAACTCTTTCCCCGCCAATTTCTCATAAACCTCCATCCAAAGATATTTCACCAATTTGGCTAGTGCGATAGACTTGTTATAATCTGCCGGAATAACATTGTAATCCATATCCGACTCTTTGTCATCGAAACGGTATTTCAACTCAATATTGTAAGGTTCTGTATAGTTTTTCCAAATCCACTGGTCAAACTCATTACGTACAGGTTCTGTAGTACTATCAAAAATACTCGTCGGATTAAGGTCATCCTCACTGCACGAAGTGAACCCTACTCCCAATAGGGCAGCTATGATAAATGTTCTTATAATCTTCATAATACACAAGTTTTTTAAAGGTGTTTATCTCGGATTAGCTTCCAGTCCCGCATTGATTACATCCTGCGGCAGCTGAATGGCCCTACGCAAATCGTTTGCTTTCAACACGTCAGGATCCAATCCCTCACGATTATGTGAAATCTCAATATTATATCGCTTGATGTCCAGCCAACGTGAGCCATCGTGAATACATTCCATACGGCGAGCATGTAGAATACAGTGGATAAAATTCTCCTGCTTCACATCTGCAAAAGGAAAGATCGGATTCAAATACTTCTTCACTGTTCTAGCTCCATCAGAGGTCAACGGAACCGGAGTATAATCAATGCCGTTATAAAAATCTTCAATCTGCGACTCTGTGAGATTTGAAGTTCCTGACATTGTAATACAAGATGCCCAGCTGTTCAAATCAGCGGTAGCACTGGTATAATCCGGCTGTGCTTTCATTACATAAGCTTCTGCACGGCACAGCAACGTTTCATTAGTAGAGAAAGGTACAATAACAGCATGACGATAACCGATACCGTTTACTTTATCTGTATACTCAAAATACATCATGTATTTAGGGAAATTGATTTTCTGTTCCGGATTATAAATCATCCTGCGGAAAGCGATGTTTGTTCCCCATGGGGCATTTGCCAAGAAAGTTTCACCTTCACACACGCTTCGGTTCATTCCATAACGCAAATTTAGATTCCATGGACCATAAATATAAGGCCATGAGGAGTAAACAGTAGTAATCAGCAAATTAGCTGGATTAGAAGCATCAATATAAGCATCACCAATATTATCCGGGTCAGTATAAACCGTCAATTCAGAATAGCTGCGCAATGATTCCTGCATATTACTGCCTAAAACCTTATTCGCATATTCAATAACCTTTTCATAATTAGACTTGTCTTCCTGCACATAGAACAGATAAAAACGAGCGGCAAAAGCATAGGCGGCCTTCATGTTAAAATGATATTTCGGTACAGTATACAGGTTATCGTCTATCAAAGGCAACGCCGCTTGAATGTCTGCATCAATTTTCTGATAAGTTTCAGCCAATGTACCGCGAGAATATGTAGGACTTACAGTCGTTTCCGGCTCAGTCATATAAGGAATACCTAACTGATCGGCAGCAGTTCCCGGGTTATAAGCCTGACAAAAAGTATTGACTAAAATAAAGTGCGCATACGCACGGCATATCAAAGCTTCGCCTTTCTGCGGATTCAAGCTCTCAGGATTACCCAACTCTTCAATTGACTGCAATGCTTGATTGGCTGCTCCAATCGCAGTATAGCACTCATCCCAAAGTCCCTGAGGACAGTCCTGATCGGTATCCGCATCAATGTCTTGCCACAGATAAGCTTGCTCAGTAGCCTGTGTTTCGACATCATACAAACTTCCGTTATCGGCCGTATTGTCTGAAGCCATTTCAAACATTGCCACAGGATAAGCACCCGGATAAGCTGACACTAACAGTGAGGTAATTTTTTCTTCCGTATTCACTTCGGCACGATTGTCTGGTAAAGTATCCAAGAAATCTTCACACGAAGAAAAGCATAAAAGGGCTGTCGCAACACTACTTAATAATATATACTTTTTCATACAATTCTTGTTTTTATTAAATACCTAATCTTAAAGTAAGAGTAAACTGCTTTGGTACTGGAGCAGCCACACCTCCTGTATTAAAGAACTCAGGATCCTGCCCGTTCAACTTCTTGTCAGCGTAAATAAGGAACAAGTTGGTTGCCTGAAGCTTCAGCGACAGATTGCTCAGCTTCATTTTGTTCGCCCAGTCTTTCGGGAAGTCATAGGTCAATGAAATTTCTTTCATACGGATGAAATCACCTTTGGCAATACGATCCGTCGAATAATTGTAAGCGTTATATACACGGCTCAGGTAAGGATCCAGTTCATTCATACGCTTGTCAGCAATGACGGGAACTGTAGTCAGCTTCTCGTCGCCAGGAAGAGTCCAACGATTGATAAACTCTTTAGGAGTAGCGTCCAAATCCGAGTATTCATTCGAGTATACCGGATCCAGACGAACCACATTACCGAAAGAATAAGTAATAAACACATTCAGTTTCCAGTTCTTATAAGTGAACACGTTACCGAAACTACCCGTAATTGTCGGATCGGTGGGACCTTCATAAATCAGGTGGTCTTTCATATCACGTTCCTGGAAGTTAATGGTGGCACCGCTCGAAACGACATTATTCTGCTCATCCACAATCTGCGGCAATCCGACTTCATTCAGTCCCTTGAAATCATAAGAGAACAAGGAACGAACCGGATAACCTTGCAATGCAAAACCCACACCCGAAATCATATCAATGACACGTGCATTGGATTCCAGCTCTGTCACCTCATTCTTTGCTTTCGAAAAGATGAGGTCTGTGTTCCATTTGAAATCCTTCGTGTCAATGTTGCGTGTCGACAATGTAAACTCAAATCCATGTGACTCCATACTTGCCACATTGGCAAACTTGCTCGTGAACCCTCCTACGCCCATCGTATTAATAATACCAATCAAGTCGTAATTATTGCGTTTATACCAATCGGCCGCCACATTGATACGGTTATTCAAGAAACCTATTTCTGCGCCAATATTCAGTTCATGCTTCTTTTCATAGGTCAGTTCACTGTTTTCCAAGTCAGATATCTGCAAACCTGATTCAGACACACTGGCAAACGGACGGTAAGGATTGTAAGCCTGTATAATCACGCGCGAATTAGACACATCTGCCGGACCGCGATCTGCAGTCAATGAATAAGAAGCCTTCAATGTCAGATTGGATAATGTCGGCTGTAATTTTTCGAACCAGTCTTCTTCGTGCATATTCCATGCTGCTGATATGTTCCATGTTGGAAGCCATCTGGCCGAACGGCTCTTTCCCAACTTATTGGAACCTTCATAACGGACAGTTCCATTGAACGTATATTTTCCTTTGTAAGAATAAGTAGCCGTTCCAAAGAAAGCTACATCACGGGTACGCGTATCCGTCACTGTATAATAATTGCTGTTTTCTTCTTTTCCCTGTTTAAAGAACAGATAATCATAGTTTGGAAGCATACCCATATCATACTGCATTCCCACGCCATTAAACCATGTATGACTACGGTCAGTTGCGTTCAACTCCATACCCCCAAAGAAATTAAAGATATGATTGTCAAAATATGTGTCGTTATAACTTACTGTTGCGCGGAAGTCATAGCTTCGCATTGTATACTTGGTTTCCTGGTAAAAACCGCCCACCGGCAACACGGAAACAGGCAACGAATTCACTACATCCGGATCTGTATAAAGCCACGGATTGGCGTCACGCATGGTAGCATCATCCATAGCCCGGTATGCCCATGCTTGATTTGAATAGTCTGTAATCTTGTGTGTCTGCGTAGTCGTTGAGAATTTATAAGCACCAAGAGCAGCCAATTCCACCTTCCTGACAGGCTTCCATCTCAATTCGCCCTGATATTTCATATCAACCACGTCCAAATCCATATAATTATTGTCCAGTTCATGCAGAATATTAAATGGAGCATAGTTACGTACATAATATTCATTCGGATCAAGCGCACGTGACGTATTCAATGCATACGAATACGGATTGATATCAAAGTCACGCCTCACTTCACCGCTCACCGGATCCAGTGTAGAGCTGAGTGTACCAGGAGCACGCTGCTTACGATAAGAAGCATTGCCAATCAGATTCAGAATAAGATGAGGGGAAATGTTATATGTGGCATTGATATTCGCTGTATAACGCTGCACCTTGCTCTGCTTTGTCCACCCGGGATCGTTCATAACACTCAGCGAAGTATAATACGATGCTTTCTCCGTACCGCTAGTCATACTAATGGCATGGTTTTGTGATACACTATTATTAAACAATATATCAAACCAGTCTGTATTACGATATTCCGCCTCTCGCAAATAAGCATTTTTGGCTTGAAGTGTATTTGCCAAACCAAAGCCTGAAGTAGAATTATAATCGTTAATCAAGTGATACATTTTTCCATACACACCACTATCAGAAGCACGATACACATCCGAGAAATTTAAGTATCCATTGCTCTCCATAGTCTTGTACACATCCATCTGCTGTTGTGAATTCATAATGTTAAAGTTACGATAGCTCGGTTTCAAGCGCATCGTAAACTCGCCCGTATAGCTTATTTTATTCGTGCCAGCCTTACCCTTCTTGGTAGTAACAACAATCACACCGGCCATAGCACGCGCACCATAAATAGATGTGGCTGAACCGTCCTTCAAGATCTGAAAGCTTTCGATATCATCAGCATTCAGACCTGAAATGGCAGAACTGATAAGCGTAACGGCATCACCCGATGAAAGATCATCTGAATCCACTTCAGTAACATCCTCCATGATCACACCATCCACCACCCATAAAGGTTTGGAACTACCATAAATAGACGTAGCACCACGCACACGGATTTTAGGAGCCGTACCAAATGTTCCTGACACATTCTGCACCGACACACCGGCTGCACGTCCCTCCAACGCACGGCTGATTTCAGGAACACCATCCAGTTTAGCATTCTCTCCTGAGATCTTAGAAGAAGCACCCGTAAACAAACGCTTGTCCATTCGCTGCATACCTGTAACGACCACTTCGCCCAACACTTCCGAATCGGACTCCATCTTGACTACCATATTTTTTTTTGCTTTCACGACCGTAGTCTTCATTCCGATGTAGCTTATCTGCAACTTCACCCCTTCCGCCACATTCAAGGTAAAACGTCCGTCAATGTCTGTAATCGTACCCGTCTTGGTCCCTTCTACCATGATTGAGGCACCTACTATCGGCTCATTGTCTTCCGAAGATACAACAATCCCCGAAATTTTTGAGGACTGAGCCATCGCCCACCCAATTCCTATCAACAGATAGAAATAAAAAATTAAACATCTTCTCATAAACTCTATAAATATTAACATTCAATCAACCGCGAATATATATACTAAAATTTATAAAAACAAGGAAAATACAAAAAATATGTCATTTCATAAACAAATTCCCATTTCTACAAATAAAGCAGAAACATATAACGAATCAACAAACAAAACGCGGTTAAACTTATTTTTAATAGTAAAATATACACTATATCCAGTGATTTAAAACAATAAAAAGCCATAGATTCGGACTTAAACGAAAAACAAATCATTTACGTTTTTCAATAAAATAAAGATATAACAATCAAAATGTCATAACAACCATCCACCGCCAAAAGCTAAAATATACATACAAGTTGCAAAAATATATTCATCAAGCATTGCCCTTTCATTTCCCCATCCGCTAAACTTGCAACGCAAGGCACCCTTTTTTCATTGTATAACAGCCAAAGTGGAAGCACAAAAAAAAGAAGGATATGACAGGAATGCATCCACAGACTGCTGCCCGAACTGAGAACAGTCCATGATGCACCTCCCGGCACATCCTTCCCTATATATACCTCTAATATTTTATTATCTGCTCAGCTCGCGCGAACGCTCGCCCAGATAACCGCCGTGATGGCGCTTGCTGTACTCCTCGATCGTAAATCCAGTACGCCTCATGGTTTCTACCACCAGAATGTCACCGATTACGGTCATTACCGTGGTCGATGTGGTGGGAGTCATGCCCAACAAACAGACTTCATCAGGATGTCCCGTTGCCAGACAGATATCCGCAACATGCGCCAACGGACTTTCCGGATTTCCGGTAATAACGATTTTACGCAATGACGGATCCAGCTTTGCCGCCAATTCGGTCAGCTCCACAATTTCGCGCGTCTTCCCCGAATTAGAAATCAACAGCAAGAGATCATTCTTCTGCAGAATGCCCAGATCTCCATGCTGAGCTTCACTGGGATGCAAAAAGACAGAAGGGATTCCGGTAGAACAGAAAGTGGTAGCAATATTCATCGCTATCTGACCGGCCTTTCCCATGCCGCTAGTCACAAGTTTTCCACCCTTCTCATGCACTTGCTCCACAATCAGCGACACCGCTTTTTCATATGCGTCGGTCACCGGTATATTCAACACAGCCTGAGCCTCCTGCTGCAACAGTTCCTTAATAGTAGTTTGAATCATAAGCC
Organism: Bacteroides gallinaceum; assembly: GCF_030373775.1. NCBI lineage: Bacteria > Pseudomonadati > Bacteroidota > Bacteroidia > Bacteroidales > Bacteroidaceae > Bacteroides > Bacteroides gallinaceum. The sequence goes on from NZ_JAUDEN010000015.1 coordinate 97,741, forward strand.
AGATTATATAAATTACATTATTTGTCAAGCATGGCAACCAGTTCGTCAAAAGAGCCGGCCACCAGAATATAGTTATCAATGGAACGGTGAGTGAAATGAAGCCTCCCGAGTTTCTCAAAGAAACGCAGCATTTCATCCCAGAACCCGTCTACATTATATAATATTACCTTCTTGTTGTGGTATCCGATCGAAGCAGAAGCAGCCACATGAAAAATTTCATCCAGTGTGCCGATTCCCCCGGGAAGAGCCACCATCACATCAGACTCCTGAAGCATCAGATCCTTCCGGTCGCTCAAGTTCACGGCATGAAAGTTAATGTCGAGCAAATCGCTCACCCTCCCCGAGTCTTCCAGCTTTGTAGGAACAATTCCCATCAGCATCGCCCCGTTCGCTTTCGCCGCCTGCGCGACAACTTCCATCAGCCCCGTGTTTGACCCGCCATAAATCACCCGCTTCTTGTGCTGTCCAAGCCAGACGCCCAATTCTTCAGCCTTTTCCTTATACACTGGTGCTATCAGGTCGGAAGCGGAGCAGAATATGCCAATCTTATCCATTCTTGTTTTTCTTTCAATTTATCAATACAATGCAAATATCTGTATTTTTTTGAGGAAAGACAATAACTATTGTTGTAATTTTGCCAAGTCAAACCGAATAAGCAAAAAAGAACAATGCCAGTTTCAACATTCATACTGCCCAACGGACTGCAAATCATCCATTCATCAAGCCCTACAGATGTGGCCTATTGCGGATACGCAGTAGATGCGGGCACACGCGACGAATTGCCTCAAGAACAAGGCATGGCGCATTTTGTGGAACACCTCATTTTCAAGGGGACAAAAAAACGCCACGCCTGGCACATACTCAACCGGATGGAAGTTGTGGGAGGTGACCTGAACGCCTATACCAACAAGGAAGAAACTGTTATCTACAGCGCATTTCTAAAGGAACATTTCAGCCGGGCAGCCGAACTGCTGACAGACATTGTCTTCAACAGCACTTTCCCTCAAAATGAGATAGACAAGGAGGTGGAAGTCATCATCGATGAAATCCAAAGCTACGAAGACAGTCCCTCGGAGCTGATTTTCGACGACTTCGAGGAACTGATATTCCCCGACCACCCGTTGGGAAGAAACATTCTCGGGAAGCCCGACTTGCTGCGTGAATTTACCAGCAGCGATGCGCTGAACTTTATCGGCAGGTACTACAGGCCCGACAACATGGTGTTCTTTGTCCAAGGAAACATCCCGTTCGACAAAGTCGTGCAGACGATGGAAAAGATAATGACACTGGCCGGAATACAGCCTCAACCGGGAGAAAGAGTCAAGCGCACGGCACCGCACCCTTATTCCCCCTGCCAGCGTATACTGAACAAAGACACCCACCAGTCGCACGTCATGATTGGCGGCAGAGGATATGACGCACACAACGAACGGCGTACAGGCCTGTATCTGCTGAACAACATTCTGGGAGGCCCCGGGATGAACAGCAAACTGAACATCGCGCTAAGAGAGCAACGGGGACTGGTTTATAACGTAGAGTCAAACCTTACCTCCTACACTGACACCGGAGCATTCTGCATTTATTTCGGCTGCGACAGGAAAGATGAAGAAAAATGCATAAAGCTGGTTCATAAGGAACTTCAGAAAATATGCGAGAAGCCTATGACTTCCTACCAGCTGAACGCAGCGAAAAAGCAAATCATCGGCCAGATAGGCGTAGCAGGCGACAACTTCGAGAACAACGCCCTTGACATGGGAAAATGCTTTCTTCATTACAAAAGATACGAAGAAAAAGAAGAAGTGTTCAGGCGCATCGAAGCACTTACTCCGGAAGAACTGCAGGATATAGCGAATGAAATGTTCTCTGACGGATACCTGTCAACGCTCATCTATCACTGAAACATAAAATAACACCAAATAAATACATTTTTCGCCCACTTAGTACAATATAAAAACACAATATCCACAAACGTGTTTTTCTGTCTTTTCACAAAAGGTTTAAAGTTTGTAACTTGGAACTGTTTTTAATGAAAGGACGATGATACATAACACTGCAACAAACAAAAAGATAGAAGAGAAGCTGGCAGAATGGAAAAAACAAAAGCACTACCTTCGCCCAAGAATCACAATCATGCATCTCAGCAAGGCTATAGGCATCAACCGGACATATGTATCCAACTTCATCAATAATACCTACGGACTGAACTTCAACACATGGATCAACCACCTCCGGATAGAAGAAGCCAAAATCAAAATGTCGCTCTCCAACCGGAGAAATCTTGCGGAGATTGCCGAACAGGTGGGATTCACCGACCTCGCGCATTTCAGCAAACAGTTCAAGAGCAAGGAGGGCATGTCCCCCTCCGAATGGAGAAAAAACGCATAAGGCCTTTATACATGGAGCGAACATGAGCAGAACCGGCAAGCAGCCTGTCGGTTTCCACAGGGTATCTGAGCTCCAAAAGACACAAACAGGCGACTGCACAATACTCTCTGTATCCGACACCAGGCCGGCTCGAACGGAATTGCTGATGCAAGAGCCTGCCGTTTTAGAAACTGTTTTGAATTTCTTCAAAAAGTTTTTCTTGGCTTGATGTATTCGTTTTCGTGTGTGCTTTGGGCTATTTTTTGGTCTTTTCCGCTTCTGTTCTTCGTCAGATAGCCCGCTATCTTCCTCATCACACAAACGGAAATGCCTCAAAAACTCATCCCAAATCAGCACACGATAAATTCAAAACAGTTTCTTAATTTTCCAATAAAGTAATGTTCATCAGGCTCTGAAAGCTGCCGATTCTAGCAAAACAGTCTGTCTTCAGGCTAAAGACATGCATCTTCAGGCTGAAGATATATATATCCAGGTTGGAGATCTGCATCTCTAGACTGGAGATTGAATTTTCCACAAAAAATCCCCTTTTTCATCGGATGAACAAAAAAGATACTCCCTCCTTCCAACAGGATAGGCCAACAATTTCGCTTCACATGCAATTAATGAACGGCAAGGGGAGGTCGGGAAACTAAAAATTAGTATCTTTGCTCTCTCTAAAAACAAGCAGACAAACAAATTATATAACTACGATGAAAATAGAAGACAGACTGGCTGCCGCTGCCGCGGATGCCGTGAAAGCACTTTACGGATGCGAAGCCGCTCCGGGAACGCTGCAACTGCAAAAGACGAAAAAAGAATTTGAAGGACATCTTACGCTGGTGGTTTTCCCTTTCCTGAAGATGTCAAGAAAGAGCCCTGAACAGACCGCTCAGGAAATCGGCGAGTACCTGAAACAGCACGAACCTGCCGTAGCGGCATATAACGTGATAAAAGGATTCCTGAATCTTACCATTGCACCGCAAATATGGATTGAAATGCTGAACCATATTGACGCCGATGCAGAATGGGGAATCACGAAGGCGGGGGCAAACGCTCCGCTGGTCATGATCGAATATTCATCGCCCAACACCAACAAGCCGCTGCACCTGGGACACATGCGCAACAACTTGCTGGGCAATGCTTTGGCAAACGTAATGGCCGCCAATGGGAACAAAGTGGTAAAGACAAACATCGTGAACGACCGGGGCATCCATATCTGCAAATCAATGCTGGCATGGCTGAAATACGGCAACGGAGAAACGCCGGAATCCTCAGGCAAGAAAGGTGACCACCTCATCGGCGACTATTACGTGGCTTTCGACAAGCACTACAAAGCAGAGGTGAAAGAACTTCAAGCTAAATACGAAGCGGAAGGAATGGACGCCGAACAGGCTAAAGCCAAAGCCGAAGAAGAAGCGCCGCTGATGAAAGAGGCGCGCGAAATGCTGCGCAAATGGGAAGCGAATGATCCGGAAGTGCGTGCGCTCTGGGAGAAGATGAACAACTGGGTATATGCCGGATTCGACGAAACCTACAAGATGATGGGAGTCAGCTTCGACAAGATCTACTATGAATCGCAGACGTATCTGGAAGGTAAAGAGAAAGTGCTTGAAGGACTTGAAAAGGGACTGTTCTACCGCAAGGAGGACGGATCGGTATGGGCCGACCTCACTCCGGAAGGACTTGACCAGAAGCTGCTGCTGAGAAGCGACGGCACATCGGTCTATATGACGCAGGACATCGGAACAGCCAAGATGCGCTTCGAAGACTATCCTATCGACAAGATGATCTACGTAGTAGGAAACGAACAGAACTACCATTTTCAGGTATTGTCAATCCTGCTCGACAAGCTGGGATTCAAATGGGGAAAAGACCTCATCCACTTCTCCTACGGAATGGTAGAACTGCCGGAAGGCAAAATGAAGAGCCGTGAAGGTACAGTTGTCGACGCAGACGACCTGATGGAAACGATGATCGAAACGGCGCGCGAAACCAGTGCCGAGCTGGGCAAGCTGGACGGACTGAGCAAGGAAGAAGCAGAAAACGTGGCACGCATCGTAGGACTCGGAGCGTTGAAATATTTCATCCTGAAAGTGGACGCACGCAAGAACATGACTTTCAACCCGAAGGAATCGATCGACTTCAACGGGAATACAGGTCCGTTCATACAATATACCTACGCACGTATCCGCTCCATTCTGCGCAAAGCTGCCGAAGCAGGAATCAGCCTGCCCGAAACGCTTCCCGCTGACATAGAGCTTAATACAAAAGAAGAGGAGCTGATACAGAAACTGGCTGATTTCCGTACCATCGTAAAGCAGGCCGGAACAGACTACAATCCGTCTATCCTTGCCAACTATGCATATGATCTGGTGAAAGAATACAACCAGTTCTACCACGACTTCAGCATTCTACGTGAAGAAAACGAGGCACGCAAGATTTTCCGCCTCGTGCTGAGCAAGAACGTAGGGAAAGTGGTGAAGCTGGCCATGGGACTGCTGGGAATCGAAGTTCCCGAACGCATGTAATCCGCAAACAATGGCAAAGCCCAAATTTTATACTGTCTGGAAAGGCGTCTGCCCGGGGGTATACTCCTCGTGGCAGGACTGCCAACAGCAGATCAAAGGCTTCAAGGGAGCCATGTACAAGTCTTTCAGCACGAAGGAAGAGGCCGAACGGGCGTTGGAAGAACCTGCCCATCTGCATTGGGGAGCTCAAGCCCAGACGCCGCCTCTCGCCGACAGGCTTCCTGAAGGATTCAACACCAACTGCCTGGCTGTAGACGCTGCATGCAGCGGCAATCCGGGACCTATGGAGTATCGAGGTGTTTATCTAGCCACCGGCGAACAGATTTTTCACTACGGACCGGTTTACGGGACAAACAACATCGGTGAATTTCTGGCCATTGTCCACGGACTCGCCCTGCTGAAACAGAAGAATCTGCAGATGCCCGTCTATTCGGACAGCAGAAACGCCTTAAACTGGGTGAAACAGAAGCAATGCAAGACCAAGCTGGAACGTACAGACAAAACCGAAGCCTTGTTCCAGCTCATCGGACGGGCGGAGAAATGGCTTAAGGAAAACAGCACCAACTGTCCGGTATTGAAATGGGAAACTGACCGGTGGGGAGAAATACCCGCAGACTTCGGAAGAAAATAACTGCCCCTCCAATCTCCTTCAAGGGGAAGTTGAGGGGAGTTCCTTTTTTTTAATTGTATAGTATCTATATGAAAAAAAGATTCCTTTATCTGGGCCTGTTCTTCGCAACAGCCCTCTTGCTGTTCATCTTCCAGAAACCGCTCTTCATGCTCTACAACGACAGCGTGGGAAGAGGAGTGCCGTTGGCCGAATACTTCCGGGTCATGTGGCACGGGGCAAGCCTGGACGCAGCCGTAACCGGTTATCTGATAGCACTTCCATGGCTCGTCACACTGATCAGCGTGTGGTTCAAGAAGTTTCCGCTCCGGAAAATACTGACAGGATATTATGCACTGATTGCCTTGCTCATATCACTCATCTTCATGGGCGACATGTCCCTCTACCCGTTCTGGAACTTCAAGCTGGACGCTTCGGTGTTCTTCTATCTCGAATCGCCCCAAAACGCAATGGCCAGCGTTTCCGCCGGATTCGTCATCTTGAGAATCCTCTGCATCCTGCTGCTTTCAGGCCTGACCACATGGATTCTGTACCGAATCACACCGCGTATGCTTCCAGCCGTCGCAAAGAAATTATGGGGAAGCTTCGAACTGATACTCACAGGAGGTATCATCTTCCTCGTCATCCGGGGCGGAGTGACT
>NZ_JAUDEN010000016.1:0-99750 GCF_030373775.1 Bacteroides gallinaceum
GATCATTAATTTTGCACACTTACTTAAAACAAAGATGTTACATCTTTCATTTCTTATGCAGCACTACCAGCACCACTTCACTCGGAGTGAACAAACGGATATCCTTGCGTGATGTCCCCAGTCCGTTGCTGATGATTATCGGGATGCCCCGACTGTTGTGCTTCATCCCGGTGAGAAAGCGGTTGCCATATTTCGAAAAATGGGCAGGCGTCCATCGCTTGAACAGACTGATCTGACCTCCATGCGTATGCCCGGCCAAGGCTAAATCGGTGTTCGAAACATCTGTATCTTCTACGTAATCGGGTGTGTGGGTCAGCATCACGACAAAGTCCTCTGGCTTGAGCGACAACGTAGGAGAAACCCCGTTCCGCCCCAAATCAAACGGATTGCGGATGCCGCAAAGCAGAATAAATTCCTTCCCCTTCCACAAAGTATCCACTTTATGCTCCAGCAGACACACCCCGGCATGTGCCATCGCCCTGCGTACCAGCGTATCCGACTCTCCCCTTTCATGATTGCCCATTACGGCATACGTCCCGTAACGGGTATGCACACGTGCCAGCGCTGAAAACAGTTCTTCCATATTGCCGCCGTTTCTTCCGCGATAATCCCCTCCCAGCAGCAAGACATCGGCATCAGTTGCCTGCAATGCACGGATAGCTCCACCCAGCCGCCCGGAAGTAAAACGGCTTTCGTAATGAAAATCCGTTGCAAAAGCCATCCGGAATCCGTCGAACGAATCGGGCAGTTGCTCGCTATAAAAGTCATACCGCTGGATACGTCCCACACCTTTATATTTCGAAAGGGAGGCCGTGGCGCACGAAGAAAGGCAGGCAGCCACCAAAAGCAGGAAAAAGAAATTCTTAAACAATCGTTTCATCATCATTTGTCCGTTATCAGCCGAATGCCTGCCAAACTCCGGCCACGCTCCCGGAAGAGCAGTGCCACCTCGCTAAAAAAAATATGCCCTCCTGGAAAATCCGGCAGAGCCTTTCATAAAGTTTATCTTCAGCTTAGAGATGTGTATCTTTAAGCTAAAAATCTGTATCTTCAGACTGAAGATTTATATCTCTAGGCTGGGGATGCAGATTCCTGCAAAAAATCAGTCGTCTTTTCTCCTGGCCCGAGCCTTTTCTTCCCGCCTCTTGAGCGGCAAACAGCAACCATACGCAATTTGTTAAAATACAGGACTAAGGTAGTCCAATTATTTTGAATATGTCCGCAATTGACAAAATTTAGCTAACTTTGCTTCAACAATAAAAGCATACGAATGGAAACAGTTCAGACAAATTCTTTTAAGGCATGGGTGCTGGCCGCACGTCCCAAAACGCTGACGGCTGCAACCATCCCCGTCATGGCAGGATGTGCATTGGCATACATATACGGACATTTCCAAATTCTTCCGGCAACGCTTTGCCTTCTGTTCGCCTTCCTGATGCAGATAGATTCAAACCTTATCAATGACTTGTTCGATTTTTTGAAAGGGAGCGACCGTGAAGACCGTTTGGGACCGGAGCGTGCCTGTGCGCAAGGATGGATTACGATAAAGGCCATGAAAGTGGGAATCGCTGTTACAACCGGACTGGCTGCAATCACGGGCTTATGCCTCTTGTATTTCGGAGGATGGGAAATGATTCCTGTAGGCATCGCCTGCCTCCTGTTTGCATTCCTCTACACCACCGGACCCTATCCGCTCGCCTATCATGGATGGGGCGATGTTTTAGTCTTGGTGTTTTTCGGCTTCGTCCCCGTAGGATGCACATACTATGTAATGGCACACAACTGGAACATGAGCGTGACAATGGCTTCACTGGCCTGCGGACTGGTTATCGACACGCTGCTGATGGTGAACAACTTCCGCGACCGGAAACAGGACGCTGTCAGCGGGAAACGGACGCTTGTAGTACGCTTCGGCGCACGTGCGGGACTGATTCTGTACTTTCTTTTGGGCCTGCTTGCGTGCTGGTGCTGCTTCTATTTCATTCTGCTCGGAAAGCTGTTTGCCGTCGTTCTGCCGCAAATATACCTGCTGCTACATATCCTGACCACTGTAAAGATGGCGAAAATCAATCACGGAAAAGAGCTGAACCGCATTTTGGGAGAAACATCCAGAAACATGTTCATCTTCGGCCTCCTTCTGGCATTGGGATTAATCTTATGACTATGATACGGCAAGTCAGACTTCAGGATGCTGCCCAGATAGCAGCCATCTACAACGGATATGTGAACGAAACAACCGTAACCTTCGAGCTGGATCCGGTAAGCGACACAGACATGCGTGAACGGATCCGCAAGATTGCCGCGCACTACCCTTATCTGGTGTATGAACAAGAAAATCGGATAATCGGATACTGCTATGTCCATGGATGGAAAGAAAAAGCCGCATACAGCCACACGGCAGAAACTACCGTCTATCTGCACCCTTCATTCAAACGCCAGGGCATCGGAAGCGCCCTCATGAAAGCACTGATAGAAGCTTGCGCCAAGCAAGGATACCACACGTTGATTGCCTGCATCACAGAAGGTAACGGTGAAAGCATCGCCCTGCACGAAAAGCTGGGATTCAAACAGGCGTCGCACTTCCACGAAGTAGGATGCAAATTCGGACGCTGGCTTGGAGTTGTTGACTATGAACTGACGCTCTGAGTCCAAAGCAAAAGCCGGTCATTCGTCGATACGAATCAGCAGATTCGCAAGAATGGCTGTAAGTCCGCCCGTCGTAATGCCTGATGAAAAGATGTTACGCACCGTTTCGGGCAATTGTCCCAAGATTTCCGGAACAAGCTCCACGCTCAATCCGAATGCAAAGCTCAAAGCCATGACCAAAGTGGCTTTACGGTCGATCTTCTGTGAAGAAATAATGCGGATTCCGGCCGCAGCCACAGTTCCGAACATCAGCAGCGTAGCTCCTCCCAACACAGGTTCCGGCATTAAAGAGAAAACCAGCCCGACAGCCGGAAACAATCCCAGCAGAATGAGAAAGCCGGCAATAAAGTATCCGACATAGCGGCTTGCAACGCCGGTCAGCTGAATCATGCCGTTGTTTTGCGCAAAAATCGAATTCGGAAAAGAATTGAACATGCCTGCCAGCATCGAATTGAAGCCGTCGGCAAGAATGCCGCCGGACGCACGCTTGACAAACGTTTCTCCTTCGACAGGCTCTCCGGAAATAAGCGAATTGGCGGTTATATCACCGTATGCTTCAATCGCCGTAATCAAATAAACCAGCCCCAGCCCAATGACAGCAGAAAGGTCAAACGAAATGCCATAGCGGAAAGGCATCGGGACATTGAAACCTCCGTAACTCTGGACAGAAGAAAAATCCACCATTCCCAAAACCCATGCAAGCACATATCCCACAACCAGACCGATAACGATTGAACTCATGCGGAGGTAACGGTTGGAACTTCTGTTGAAAAAGATGATGAGCACCAGCACCAGCGCAGCCAGCCCTACATGACGGAAAGAGCCGAAACTGCCGTCTGCCTGAGCCGCAGCACCTCCCCCGCATGCCGTAATCCCCACCCGAATCAGGCTCATCCCAATCAAAGTGACAACTATGCCTGACACCAGAGGAGTAATGACTCTACGCGTATAGCGCAAGACACGGCTGATAAGCATCTCTACAGTTGAAGCAGCTATGCAGGCACCGAAAACGGCACTCAACCCTCCGGTCAATCCCGCCGATATAATCGGTCCGATGAAAGAGAAGCTAGTCCCTTGAATGCATAAAAGCCCGCAGCCAATCGGCCCCAGACGACGGCACTGGATGAACGTGGAAACTCCTGAGGCAAATAATGCCATCGAAACGAGAAATCCGGTCGTTTCCAAATCGAGTTTCAGAGCACCGGCAATGATCAGCGGCGGTGTGATGATTGCCACAAATATAGCCAGCAAATGCTGGAAAGCTGCAAAAAGCGTATCCTTCAAAGGCGGGCGGTCGTTTAACCCATAAATCAGTCCCGCACGCTGCACACCCGACTGCTCTTTTTCCATAAAATCAATCTCTCAAACTGATTTGACAATTGTCCAGACTTTCGATCACGGCCAGCGACTCCACATGAACACCTTGCTCACGCAAGCTGTCGCCTCCGTGCTGGAAAGCCTTCTCAATAAGAAAGCCCATGCCAACAAGTTCTGCTCCCGCCTGACGCACAAGATCGATAACTCCTTTAGCCGCATTTCCGTTAGCCAGAAAGTCATCGATAAACAAAACCTTGTCACCGGGACAAAGATAGTCTTTGCTGACACATACTGTATACGTTGTACCCTTCGTGAAAGAATAGACACTGGTCGTCAGCATATTTTCCATCGTGCTCGGCTTCTTCTTCTTTGCGAAGACTACAGGAAGCTCCAAAAGATATCCCACCATGATAGCAGGCGCAATGCCGCTTGCTTCAATCGTCATCACTTTATTGAAATCGGCACCAGCAAAACGACGTACAAACTCAACTGCCATCGATTTCATCAGTATCGGATCCATCTGATGATTTATAAAGTTATCAACCTTAAGGATACCGCCTTCAAAACACTTCCCGTCCCGCAAAATTCGTTCTTTCAATGCTTTCATATCTCAAACCGAGAAAAAATATAATTTAAGAAAGGGGCAAAGTTACAAGTTTTTTCGCGAAAAGGACAAGCGAAGCAAACAAAAAAAAACGACGGTTGCCGGAAAAGGAAACAAGAATCATCGCGCTCCATACAAAAGAGCGATTCCTGTCCCGGCATACCGCCGCATATGGCTTTAACCGCCGATATCACTTCTTGAGCTTAGCCCGCACCACTTCAAAAATAGCCGGAAGCAAAGAGATGAAGATGATTGCTACAAGCAACAGCTTAAGATTTTTCTGAACAAAAGGCAGATCACCGAAGAAATAGCCTGCATACGTAAAAAGACATACCCAAGCCAAAGCACCAACCACATTATAGATCATGAAATAATAGTAGTGCATTTTCCCCATGCCTGCAACAAAAGGAGCAAAAGTACGGACAATAGGCACGAAGCGGGCCAATATAATGGTTTTCCCTCCATACTTCTTAAAAAACTCATGAGTCTTGTCTAGATGGCTCTTCTTGAAAATCTTTGATTTAGGATTGCTGAACAGCTTCTGACCAAAATAGTGACCGATCATATAGTTGCATGAATCGCCTAAGAATGCAGCGGCAAAAACGATGAGAGTCAATATATGGACATCAAGAGGCATATCGGGCTGGGCACAGATTGCACCACAGACAAAGAGCAAAGAATCACCGGGAAGAAACGGGGTGACAACCAAACCAGTTTCACAAAAGATTATCAGAAAAAGTATCGCATACGTCCAAAGATGATAGTCTTGAACAACAGCAATCATATGCTGGTCTATATGCAGAATAAAATCTATAATTACATCCATGAGAAATAAACGGTTTAGAAAAAAGAGGACGAGAAAAACTCATTTTTCATCGCCCTCATTTTTCAAATAACAGCTTTTGCCGTGTTAAAATTATGAATATGAAATAGAAAAATAAAATTTCTTATTGCAAGGTTTTAATCCAGTCAAGAGCTTGTTTTGCCGTAGCATTTTCCGGATCAATAGCCAAATTCTTGTTCCAGTAAATCTTCGACTGTTCAAAATCCTTTATCTGAATATAATAGTAAGCCAAGTAGCTCTGACATTCAATCAGCAAAGATTTTGAAGCATTCGGATTTGCTTCCAGAATAGACAGAGCCTTTTCGTAGTACGGCTTGGCCAGTCCTTGAGTCGTTTCCGGGTCAAGCATCGCATTGGTACGTGCACGCCAGAAGTAACCCAGGTAATTGTCGGGAACACGCTCGGACACCTGAGCAAATATCGTATCCGCCTCAAACAGATAAGCCTTCTTCTGGATCGTATCTACAGCAGCAATTACCTGATCAGTCTTTGAAGAATCAACCGATGCAACCATAGAACCGGCAGCCATATAGTTCAAACGTCCCAGCAAGAACAAATCCGTAACTTCTTCTTTTCCTTTCAATCCGTCCAGATAAACCATGAACCAACGGATAGCTTCAGGATAATTCTGTACCTTTTCATTTGCTTCAGAAGCTTCTTTTGCTATTTCCGGATGTTCTTTATCCTTGTCTGCCTTCATGGCCTTGTCAAATTCAGCCATAGCAAGGTCATTGTCGCCATGAGCCACATACAGGCGGGCACGATACAAGAAGTCGAGATATACGTAGTCAGGATTGTTCGGATCCTCAAAGAATTTGTCGGCTGCGGCCAATCCTTCATCATACGATTTAAGTTCACTCAAATTATACATTCTAAGACGCTTCAGCAAATGGCTGTTCGGGTCAACTTCTATACCCTTGTTGGCCATGTCAAGCGACTGATCGTAATTCTTGTTCAAATAAAGCAGCATGGCATAGCGTCCATAGTCAGACTTTTCGGGTTGTCCCTTCTGCATGAACTCATCGTAAGCCTGCTTAGCCTGGCTGTAATTCCCCATCTGGTAGTATGCGACAGCCAGTTCGCGATCTACGTTAATTTCTTCAGGATGCTTAGCTTTCAGCTCCAGCAATTTGTCCACCGACAACTGCGGATTAACGCCTATATATGCACGCGCATATTTGTAATAAGCTTCAAAACAGTCAGCATCAAACAGGATTGCCTGCTCATAATAACCGCAAGCTGTTCCTACATTCTTTTCAGCCAAGGCAACATCACCTGCAAACATGCAAGTAGTAGCAGACTTTGAGTCTACTTTCATTGCACGATCGGCATACTCTTTAGCCTCGGCATTTTTTCCTTCCTTCAAATAAGCATTTCCGATTGCAACGAGCAATGAAATATTTTTCTTGTTTTTTCCTTTTGCCAATTCATCAAAGCTTTCAGCAGCCGCATCAGGATTATTCTTGATGGTTGCAGCAATCTGCTCAACTTGTTTTGACAATTCAGGAGAAAGCGGTTCCTGCGCATACATGGAAACAGAGAACAGGAAACTGCAGCAAAGCACTCCAAAAACTTTATTTTTCATAATCATATTCTACGTAATTAATTAAAATTCATCTTTAACATTTACCAAACGGACCGGTTGGGTTGCCGGAACAAGCCCCGATTTCAGAATGATACGCTGGCCTCTGTCCTTAGTCAGAAAAGTCATCAATCCGGTAGGCAAACCATTTCTCGGGTCATTTACCAGAATAAAGACATCATGCGTCAGCGGATATTGCCTCAAAGCCAAATAAGCCTGATAAGGCTTGAAGCTGTTCGCCACCGTAGCATGTCCAGAATAACTTACAGCCATAACTCTTACAGATTCGTTGAAAGAAAGTCGAGTTGAATCGCTGACATTCCCGATCCAATTGGCACCGATAACTCCCATCGCACCCGGTGTTTTCGACACATAGTCTATCACCTCCTCATTGGATTTCAAAGCAGTCAGCGTAGAAGCCAGTTTCTGACCCTCGCAGATAGAATCGATAGCATAATGGATAAGTCCGGAGTTTGGATTGTCAAATACGACTTGCAGCTTCCCCAACTTAGACTGGGGATACAGTTCTTTCCACTCAGTAATTTTCCCCGTCAGGATATTACGGAATTGTCCCACTGTAAGCAAGGAGTCCGTATTTGCCGGATTTGTTATCAAAGCAATACCGCTGACGGCCATACGGATTGACTCCGGAAAAAATTTGCGTGCATGAAAAGAAGCGAGTTCGTTTTCTGTCAATCTACGGTTGGCGATAACAAGCCGCACACTGTCTTTAAGCAACAGATTGATGGCTTCAACTTCGCTGCAATAGATTGGAGTAACATTAGCTTCGGGGGTCAACGCCCGATAAACCTGAAGTTCCTCTTCCATGATAGGCTTGAACGATTCATCGACAGCTATCTTGATATCTCCCGAATACATTGTTTCTCCGTCTGTCTTTTTCTGTCCTCCGCAAGAAGCGAGCAGCAGAGAAAGAGCACAACACAAAAAGAACACTCTTTTCATACACGCAAACTGAATGATAAATTATTGCAATTTAAACTGAATCGGCAAAGTATAGTAAACCGGCACGTTACGTCCGTTCTGCTTTCCAGGAATCCACTTCGGCAATGTGCTTACCACGCGGATAGCTTCCTTGTCGCAATACGGGTCGAGTGAACGGAGCACGGTGATGTCTTTAACTTCACCTGTAGCTGATACGACGAAGCGCAAGATTACACGTCCCTGAATACCGTTTTCCTGAGCGATTGTCGGATAGCGCAAGTTCTTTGCGATATACTTCAACAGTTCGGCAGGACCACCAGGATACTGGGGCATCTGTTCTACCATCGTATACGGCTTTTCTTCTTCAACCGGTGCCTGAGTAATGACTTCCTGCAAGTCGGCAATATCCTTACCGTTCAATTCATCGTTACCTTTCACATCGGCGATAGAGATCTGAACCTTAGACTCAGTCAATTCATCCTGACTTTTCAGCTCATCATCTTCATTTACTTCCTCATCCTTCTTGATGACAGGAGCAGTAAACTTGATGGTACTCTTCAAAGCAGGAGGAGGAGCAATCTGCTCAACAGGCTTTACCAGCTCTTCCTGTTTTACCTCAGGTTCTTCCAACTGAGAGAGCTGAGTTACTTCAACATTCACTTCCTTCTGTTCCGGAATAGCCATCCGGATCAGGCGCGGAAGATAAAAGCCCACAAGTGCCACAACAAGCACGATAATAACGGCAGCCAACTGACGGCGGCCCAAATCGCGGCGCATCTTGTACGCTCCATAAGCTTTGTTCTTATCTTTGAAAATGAGTTCACACCATTCCAAAGAAGTTAAATCTATTTTTGACATATCTGTTCTTTATTAGGTGTTACACATTTCAACTTACAGCGTTTGCACTCAGCTGTCCCTTAGAAGTATAGTTGTCGATCAAGAACTGGTCACCTTCTGTAATGTCTACAATCACATACTTACCGATACTGCATATTTGCATTTCGTCAAGTGCATCAATCAGGTTTCTGTAAGTAGACTTGTCGGTAGCCTTAATGATGACAGTCGGCGTATTCTTGCCGGCTTTCACATCGGCAACCTGTTCCTTATACTGCTCTTCCGTAATTTCCAGATTAGCCTTCTTCTGCTTCAACTCTTCCACTTTCTTTACAGCGTCATAGTTCTTGCGCAGCAAGATTGCACGCAGTCCGTCAGCAGTATAAGTCGTTTCTTTCAGAGAAGTGTAATCCTTATAGTTCGGCTCGCCTTCGTAATAATAAAGTTTGTTGTCCGCATCAAGCAGCAGCGTAAGAGCCTGTGAAGCCTTCACCTTATTCTGCTGTTCTTCGGTGATGTCCTTATCATTGGAAGGCATACTGATTTCCATTGTTTGAGGCTTGCTCAAAGAGGTACACAACATGAAGAAAGTAATCAGAAGCATGTTCATGTCCACCATCGGCGTAAAGTCCACGCGGACAGCCATTTTCTTCTGCTTAGAACCTTTTCCTTTCTTGCTCCCTCCATTATCTTGTATTTCTGCCATATCTAATCCCTTTCTTTAATTGTCAGACACTTGTTTCAACGAAGTAATCAGATTGTATCTGTTTTCCTTCAAATCCTGGAGGGAATTCATAACAGTCTTGATAACTGAATAAGGAGTATTCTGGTCTGCCTTGATGGCAATACGCAAGTCACGGTTCGTTGCGCGAGCATTGCGGATCCAAACCTTAAACTGATTATCAACACTATCACAAGGAATTCCATAATTCTTCAGCACTTTATCCTGTTCTTCACCGGGAAGCGCGAGGAACTGCTTCATATTCTTCATCGGAACGCCGAATGTCTGGAAGACGGAGAATTTCTTCACCTCTTCCGGAGTAAAGGTCAGGCCATATTCCTTTCCTACGGCTTCCAATGTATTTGCCATATCCTGCTGTTTGTCAAGACTCATGAAAATCTTGCCTTCAGGATCGACAAGAATCGACAAGATGTTCGTTTCCGGAATTTTAATTTCGGAAACTGAGGCCGGAGTTACCACCTGTACTGGCTCTTTCTTGATGAAGTTACCTGTCAACATGAAGAAAGTAAGCAGCAGCACCGTGACGTCACTCATGGCCGTCATGTCGATAAACATCGATTTTTTCTTAATTTGCGCTCTACTCATAATTGACTGATTTAAAAATTAGTTGTTTGTCACCACTGGTCCGTGAGGGAAACCATCCTCCGGAACAATTATTTATGAGTAGCGTTAAATGTCTGTACGATAGAGAAGCCTACTTCGTCAAGGCTGTAAGTCAGTTTATCAATCTTGTTAGTAAAATAGTTGTAAGAGATAACGGCCAAAGCACCAGTCAAGATACCGAATGCAGTGTTGATCAAGGCCTCAGAAATACCTGTTGACAATGCAACTGAGTCAGTACCACCACCAGCAGACAGAGCGGCAAATGAACGGATCATACCGATAACGGTACCGAGCAATCCCATCAAAGTACCCAATGTTGTAATGGTACCGATGATCGGCAAGTTCTGCTGCAACATCGGCAATTCCAATGCAGTAGCTTCTTCCAATGATTTCTGGATAGCCAGCACCTTCTGATCCTTGTCAAGTTCTGAGTTCTGTTCCATTTCACGATAAGTCTGCAGAGTAGCACCTACAACGTTTGCTACAGAACCGCGCTGCTTGTCGCACAATGCCTGAGCGGCTTCCATATCACCTTTAGCCAAAGCGTCCTTGATCTGAGCAACGAATTTAACCAATTTGCCGCGGCCAAAAGCTGCACGGATTGTGAAATAACGTTCAACGCTCAAAGCCAATACAGTCAGCAACAGAGTCTGGATTACCGGAACGACTACACCACCTTTATAGATAGTACCCAGCATGTTGCCCGGCAGCGGATGGTTGTTCGGGTCGTTGTTCATGAAGTTTGAAGGATCGCCCAACACGAACTTGTAAATACACAATGCCACGATAAAGCATGCGATAATCACCAAACCTGCAGCTTCAATACCTTTGAAACCTTGTTTTTGCTTGTTGTTAGTTTTTTTAGTTTCCATAAGATTAATTGTTTATTGTTTAAAAAATTAGTGAATTTCCAACTCTCTCCGGAAAAAGAAAAGGCACAGCAGCCCACAACAAAGATTTTTTAACAAAGGCAAGCACGCCCGACAAGTGAACGACGATGTTTTTCATAGCATTTCTATTCATCTGCACGGTTCTCGCCACACGTTCCCCTTCCTTTCTGCTCGTGTTCCAGCTACCTGCGGGTTGTCCTTTCACCTCTGCCAAGGGAACGACCGCCTTTGAAACAGGCAAAAATAGTATTAGGGTCATCAAAAACTTCATTGTTAAAGCTGTTATTTTTCTATTTCCGCACAAAGAAAAGGCAATTTTACGACATATCAAAATGAAAAGATGTTATTTTGGCTTATCAAACTTGAATATTATTCCAATCGCACAAAAAACGACGTTTTTTCCATTCTTTACGGCATAAAATTACATTTTTACATGCAAAACGCCCAAGCTTTCCACAAAACTAAGAAAACTTGGGCGATAAACAAAACAGAACGACCAAAAATTATCAGAATATTTTCAGCCGCCTTAACAGAAGCCTGTTTAATTTTTCAAATAAGGTAATATCCTATCAGATTAAAAAAAGGAGAATGAACGATAAAATCATTCGGCCGGAGTTTCGGTCAACGGGATATCCGGAATCACTTCCTCATCCCAGCCGGCAATCTCTTGCCCCACCAGTTCAAGGCCTTCTTTTGTCAGCTTAAGTGTATATTTGTTAAAAGTGCCTGACAAAAACTCTTTCCCCAGCTTGTCGGTTGTAGCTGTATAGGATATTCCGTCACGGACATATGCAATCGAAAAGCGAGGGCTTTCGGACAACACCGTGGGGTTGCAGATGATGAACAGCGAATATCCTGTTTCATCAGGAATCTCTACCGGCTCTTCATAATCGAAAGACAACTCGTCAACCGAAGGAGAACTTGCCGGCTGAACGCCGTCATCAACCGAAGAAGAGGCGAACTTATACCGCATGCGGCTAAAGAGCCCGGTCCCTCTCAATGTTGCCCCGCTGATACGGACATCCTCTCCGGACAAATCCTTTTTGATCGTCACCGACAACAGGGTGCAAACATGCCTGAAAGCATGATTGCCCACAAAAGAAACCGCGCCGGAATTGGAGGAATAACTGCTCGTGCAGCGAGCCGCCAGAAAATCATAAGCGCCGATACCTGCCGCATCCCCTTTCTGCGCACTCAAATCCGGCATAGGCACAGACTCGCGGCTCTCAGTGTCTTCCGCATAAGGATAATAAGCGCAGAATTCAAATTCATCCACCTTATTTTCCCACATCAAAGGAACCTCAGAGTTCCAGCCATCACCAGACAAAGTCCATTTCACCTGGTTTTCGTCTTCCGGCATGAAGAATCCGATGGCATCCCCTTCCGAGAAAGACGTTGAAGCATCCTCCGCATCAAATACGGTACGCGACAGGCCGGGAACAGAAACCGATGCCCGAAGCTTGATGGCCGCTTCCACATTATTCACTTCCTGCGCAAGTTCATTCTGGCGGCATCCGGCCACCAGGGGCAACAAGCACACCCCCATTAACAAGATTTTATTCATAGTAATATTGCTTTAAGCGGGAAACATTTCCCTTACAATATCAAAAATGAAAAAATCCGTTTATGTCCACCGTTACACCCGAAATTAATCGAAAGAAAAATAAGGACTTAAGCGAGAAATGTCAGCCTCTTCAAACTCCCGGAACATGGATATCTGGGAAATCCCGTCCAGCCGACCTCGCTTGCGGCGATATTCCAGGATGGCCTTGGCTTTATAAAAATCCATATAAGGATGATTGCGCAGACGGTCAATGCCGTCACGGTTAACCCGCAATTTGCGATAAGGACCGCCGTCAAGACGAAACCATCGGTTCAGTTCCCGGCCCACATGGGGAATCTCCTGCAACTGCCCGATGTTGCTGAATCCGCCCAGCCGTTCACGATAGGACACGATCATCCTTGCCAGCCCGGA
Organism: Bacteroides gallinaceum; assembly: GCF_030373775.1. Lineage (NCBI taxonomy): Bacteria > Pseudomonadati > Bacteroidota > Bacteroidia > Bacteroidales > Bacteroidaceae > Bacteroides > Bacteroides gallinaceum. The sequence goes on from NZ_JAUDEN010000016.1 coordinate 12,980, forward strand.
GCCTATCCCGGGAATCCGCACCAATTGGGAAGTATCAGCCTCATTCAGCGAAACCAAAGTGCCTTCCGGATATTTTGCAGGATACATGGGGCGGACATCGGCCGTATCTTTCCCTCCATACCGCGAAAGGACAGAATCCGAATCCGAATGCGGCACATAGGCCGGGCCGATAACGACATAAGGCTTGAGTTTCTGAAACAGCGTATCTTCCATCCCATAAATCCGCGACAAAGATTCCGCGGTGCGGAAAACACCCCCGCTTGCACGGTAACGCAGAATATTCCGCGCAACAAAAGCAGACAGGCCCAAGCTGCGCAAAGAGGCCGAATCTGCGGTATTCGGATCAAACGGCCTCAACACAACAGGGGTACGCACCTCTTCGGGCTTGCTATACGAACGTTTACCCACGCCCTTCTTCACCTGTTTACGCTCCTGCAAAGAGGACATAAAAGAATCCAGTTCCGCATCACCGGAAGAAAAAGATTCTGAAGAAGGAGTGCCTGCCCAGCGGAAAGCAAACAGAAAAGAAAAGACAACCGCAAGTATCAGAAGCAGAACAACAATAGCCCTGCGCTCCGACTTCGTGTAATAGAAAAAGTCCTTCCACATCAGCCCAGCCAGCCCAGTTCGTTAACAAAAATCAGCAGGATTCCAACCGGAGCCACAAACCGCAGGATGAACCGATAAACCGGATAATAAGGAGCGCGCAAAGTTCCGTAGTTGGTGACTTCTCCCTTGACAATGTCCTTACGGATAATCCAGCCCACAAAGAGAGCCGCAAACATACCCCCTACCGGAAGCATTATCTTGGCGGTCAGAAAGTCAAGAGCGTCAAACATGTTCAGCCCGCAAATTCTGAAAGCGCTCCACTCGCCCAAAGCAAGCGATGACACGACGCCTACAAGCATCGCCCCCGAAGTAACCAGCACCGCGGCACGGCTGCGGGTAAAACGAAACTTCTCATGCAGAAAAGCCGTAGAAACCTCATGCAACGAGATTGTAGACGTAATTGCCGCGAGAGCCAGCAGCACATAAAAGGCAGCCGAACATACCGCAGCAAGCAAAGGAACTCCTGCAAACGCCTGCTGGAAAACGTTTGGCAGGGTAATGAATATCAGCGAAGGGCCCGCATCCGGCTGGATACCTACCGAAAAGGCCGCCGGAAAAATAATCAGACCGGAAAGCACGGCTACAAACGTATCGATCAGACCGACACTCATGGCCGTCTGCCCGAGATTGGTCTTTTTCCCGAAATAAGAAGCATAAGTCGACAAGCATCCCATGCCAAGGCTCAAAGAGAAGAACGCCTGCCCCATGGCTCCAAGGAACACATCCGGAGTCACTTTACTGAAATCAGGCTTCAACAGAAATTCAAGCCCCTTTTCCGATCCGGGCAAGGAAATGGAACAGGCGGCCAACAAGACAATAAGAATAAAAAGCAGAGGCATCATGATTTTCGAAGACTTTTCGATGCCGTCCTTCACCCCCTTCACCACAACCCAATGGGTTATGAACAGGATAACGAACAGCCAAAGCAACGGACGGAAAGGATGCTGGGAGAAGTCTTGGAACATGACCACATAATCTTCGGAACTTTTACCGGCAAATCCTCCGGCCAAAGCTTGCCAGATATATTCGAGCGTCCAGCCTGCAACCACAGAATAATAGCCAAGAATCAGGAAACCAGTCAGCACGCCCAGATAGCCTACCCATTTCCAGAGTGTTCCGGGGGCAAGGGCATCGTAAGCCCCTCCTGTGCACGCCTTCGACCGGCGTCCGATGGTAAATTCCGCTATCATGATGGGGAGGCCGAAAATAAAGACACAGCCCAGATAGACGAGGATAAAGGCTGCACCTCCATGATTGCCAGTTTCATACGGGAAACGCCATACATTTCCCAACCCCACAGCTGAACCTGCCGCGGCCAAAATCGCACCGATACGGCTTCCAAAATTTACTCGTTCGCTCATAAGAATGCCCTTTTAATTACAATTAGAATAAAAAACGAGGGCAAATGTACAAAAAATATCGTATTTTTGCCACATAAACAAAAATTTTGATTCAAATGTATTACCTTCGGTCTTATCCTCTTTCTCTGCTTACGGCAGCAGCTATCTGCTACCTGTCGTTTTTCACACCTCCACAGACAGACATGGACGGAATCCCCAACATCGACAAGATTGTCCATATCTGCATGTACGGGGGACTGTCCACCTTGCTATGGATCGAATACCTGTTCCGGCACCCCTCCATCCGCCGGGGGCGCGCAACCGCCGGATGCATTGTTCTCCCTGTCCTTATGAGCGGAACAATTGAAATACTTCAGGCCACCTGTACGGAAAACAGAAGCGGCGACTGGCTGGACTTTGCCGCCAACTGCACGGGAGTCGCCCTGGCTTCCCTGCTGGCATACTATCTGTGGAGGCCGCTCTCCCGGAAACACTTCAGCAAGAAAGGGAAAGCATAAGGCAAAACGCTGCGGAGGCGCACAGAGAAAAGAATCAAACTCTGCACGCCTCCGCCACACGGACAAACTGAAAGTCACTTGAAGTCCTTCAGTTCTTCCCTAAGCTTTCTTCTCGTAAAATGAATGCGGCTTTTCACCGTCCCCAAAGGAAGAGCCAGCTTATCGGCGATTTCACGATACTTGAATCCTGCGACATACATGGCAAAAGGCACGCGGAATTCTTTCGGAAGCGCATTCACTACCTTACGTATCTCTTTCGAATCATAAGACGTTTCCATCGAATCATCCGCCAGGTCTACGCTCAGATTCAGAAAATGCAGATTGTCGGTATAGTCCACATAAGTCTGGTCGCGCAAAGCCTTGCGGTAGTTGTTGATGAATATATTGCGCATTATCGTATAAATCCAACCCTTGAAGTTCGTTTCAGCCACATATTTTTCCTGGTTGTCCAATGCCTTGAGCGATGTTTCCTGAAGAAGGTCGTCGGCATCATCCCTGTCTGCCGTAAGTTTATAGGCAAAGTGACGTAGTTCTGTCTGCATGCTCAGCAAATTCTGAGCGAAAGTAGCTGTTTTCATAAATCTGTCCTTTTAGAATTAATATCCCATCTCGTTTTGTCCATGCAATGTTAACCTAAAAGAACAAATACGGACACCTGAAATCTGGCAATCCATGGGGTAAAAACTATCAATTGTACGTTTTTACCCCTTTAATTGACAGGAAACAGGGTATTGTCACCAGTTTTTATAAGGATTGGCCATCAGCGAAGAATTGTAATATTTCCTCTCTCCAGTCACTTCTTTCCCCAAAAAGGAAGGCTTTCCGAAGGCTTCATCCTCCGAGCGCAGCTCGACCTCCGCAACTACAAGCCCCTCATTGTCCCCGTGAAATTCGTCCACCTCGAAAACATGTGTCCCGCACTCTACAAGATAGCGCACCTTGTCGATCACGCCGGGAAGGCACAGCATCATCAGCTCTTCCGCTTCCGGAAGCGGGAGTTCCCTCTCCCATTCGTAGCGGCTGGTTCCCGACGGGTTTGAAGGGCCCTTGACGGTAAGGAAGCCCTTGCCGTCACGGATGCGCACACGCACCGTACGCCCGCGCTCAGCGCAAATATATCCCTGACGGATAACATAGCTTCTAAAGGCTGAGTGCCGGTACGACTTGTCTTTCACCAAAAATTTGCGTTCTATTTCCTGAGCCATACCTGTACGGAATCACGAAGCGAGGGCAAACCCTACAATCATCAGCAGCGCAAGCAACAGCAGTGCAAAACATATCAGTTTGAACAAACGGTTTGCACGCTCTTCTTCACGCTTTTCAAAATTCTGCCTTTTGGCTATCCGGTCTGCATTATTCTTTCCCATAGTTTCTGTTTTTTAGATTTTATCGTTACCAAAAATACGACATATATTGGAAAAGCGCAAAAAACGGGGAACGTTTTTTCATGCGCACAAAAAGAAAGGAGGTTTTCACACCTCCTTGTCTGCAAATTCCATCAGATACGCCTTGATGAATCCGTCGATTTTTCCGTCCATCACTCCGTTCACATCCGAAGTCTGGTAGTTTGTGCGGTGGTCCTTAACCCGGCGGTCATCAAACACGTAGCTCCTTATCTGGGAACCCCATTCAATCTTTTTCTTTCCGGCCTCGACTTTCGCCTGCTCCTCCATTCTGTGCTTCAGTTCCTTGTCATACAGGATAGAGCGCAACTGGCGCATGGCGTTCTCCTTGTTCTTCGGCTGGTCGCGCGTTTCGGTATTCTCAATCAGAATCTCCTCTTCTTCGCCGGTATAGGGGTCTTTGTACTGGTAGCGCAGGCGCACGCCCGACTCTACCTTGTTTACATTCTGACCTCCGGCACCTCCGCTCCGGAAAGTATCCCACGACAAGCGCGCAGGTTCTATCGTGACTTCAATCGAATCGTCCACCAGCGGAGTGACAAACACGGAAGCGAACGAAGTCATGCGCTTTCCCTGCGCATTATAAGGCGACACACGCACCAGGCGGTGCACCCCGTTCTCTCCTTTCAGGTATCCGTAGGCATAGGCTCCTTCGATATTCATGGTCACCGACTTGATTCCGGCCTCATCGCCTTCCTGAAGGTTAGCCACCGAAAGCTTGTAACCGTTCGCCTCGGCCCAGCGCATATACATGCGCATCAGCATCGAAGCCCAGTCCTGGCTTTCCGTTCCTCCGGCTCCCGAGTTGATTTTCAGCACACAGTCCATCTGGTCGGCTTCAGAGCGCAGCATGTTCTTCAGCTCAAGCTCTTCGATGGCGCTGACCGCCTTCGCATAGGCGTCGTCCACCTCCGCTTCGCTCACCAGTTCGTCTTTATAAAAATCGTATGCAAGCTGGAGCTCGTCGGCAAGAGTTTTCACATCCTGATACCCTGCAATCCACTGCTGCAAGCCTTTCACCTTCTTCATCTGAGCCTCGGCCGCTTTCTGGTCGTCCCAGAATCCGGGAGCCTGCGTGCGAAGCTGTTCCTCTTCTACCTGAATCTTTTTCTCTTCAATGCCCAAGTAGCGGTATAAAGCATCCGTACGCTCTTTTACATCTTTCAGCTGATCTATGGTAATCATATCTTTCTAAACGTTATTGTTGTCCGGGCGCAAAGTTACGAAAAAAAACTCATACCATCTGTTCATTCGGGCACATCCTCATACATTTTGTCGATGAGTTCCTTATAATTCTGCGCTACAACCGACCGCTTCAGCTTCAGCGTATTGGTAAGCTCGCCTCTCTCCATGCTGAACGGTTCGGGGAGCAGGGTGAAACGCTTCACCTGCTCATAATGGGCGAACTCCTGCTGGAGCGTATCGATCCGCATCCGGAAGAGAGCGGTTATCTCGGGTCTGGCGAGCAGGTCCTTGCGGCCGGCATAAGGAATGCGGTGGTCGCGCGCATACTTCTCCACCTGAGCGTAATCGGGCACGATGAGTGCCGACACAAACTTGCGCTCGTCGGCGATAATCGTTATCTGGTCGATATACCTGTCCACCACCAGCTTGGTTTCAATCGCCTGAGGAGCTATGTATTTCCCGTTCGACGTTTTGAACAGGTCCTTGATCCGTTCGGTAAGATACAGGAATCCGTCTTTGACGTATCCCGCATCTCCGGTCTTGAACCATCCGTCTTCGGTAAAAGCCTCGCGCGTTTTCGCTTCTTTCTTGTAGTATCCCTGGGTGATGGTCCCTCCCCTCAGCTGGATTTCGCTGTTCTCGCCTATACGCAGCTCCACGCCCGGAATGACTCGCCCCACGCTGCCCAGGCGGAAATCACCCTTCCAGTCGCACGAAACGGTGGCCGTGCTTTCCGTCAGCCCGTATCCGGTTATCATGTTGATTCCTACAGAATGGACAAACTCCTCCACCTCATAGGGTATCGCGGCTCCCGCCACAGGAAAGAAGTTTCCGTTTTCGATGCCGACCGTCTTTTTCAGCAGGCTGAAAACCGTCTTCTCATACAGCTGGTATTTCCAGTGAAGCATGGAGGGAGGCGTTTTTCCGTTCATCAGATAATCTATGTTGTGCTCCTTTCCCACACGGATAGCGTCGAGCATCATCCATTTGGCAGGGCCGTGCGTTTCGTTTATCTTCTCCTGCACTCCCGCATAGACCTTCTCCCAAAAGCGGGGCACGCTGCACATGGCCGTGGGGCGGATTTCGCGCATCGTCTTCTGCACGTCCTGCGGACGGAGGTTGATGCAGAGCGTACACCCGCAATCGAGGCTGAAGTACGACCAGGCACGCTCGAAAATATGGGTGAACGGCAGGAAATTCAGCACCACGTCGTCCTCTCCGAGGTCAGTCAGCCGGGCATGGTTTGCCTTGAAAGCGGCTTCATAGTTTGAATGCCGCAGAATCACTCCCTTCGAATCGCCCGTCGTGCCCGAAGTATAGAGGATGCTTGCCAGATCCTCGGGAGAGGAACTGTCCGAACGGCGGTCCACCTCCATGCGGTAAGGCTTGTAGAGGCCGTTCTTCATAAACTCAGAGAAATAGACGGAATTCGTGTCGCCGGGAGATTTTTTCACGTCCGGATCGAATATGACGATCTGCTTCAGCGACTTGCACAGCGCCTGCACCCGGCAGGCCACGTCGTACTGATACTGTTCTCCCACAAACAGATACCGTATGCCGGCATCCTCCACGATGTAGTGCACCTGCGCTTCCGAACTCGTGGCATAAAGCGGGACTGTAACCACACGGTCACGGAAAGCTCCGAAATCAACGTAAAGGCATTCCGGCATGTTCTGCGAAAATACGCCTACGTTCTCCTGCTCCTCCACGCCGAGCCCCACCAGCGCGTTTGCCACAACCTCCACCAGGTCTGAAAAATAGTTCCACGTAACCGGCTTCCAGGTTTCCGTCTTGTAGTCGCGGTACCTCAAAGCCACCTTGTCGCCGTATTTTTGCGCCTGTTTTCTGATCAATCGTGACAGATAAGTGTTTGCCATAGCCGTATGCCTTTCTTTACTTCCGTTAATGATGCAAATATAATATTTATTCCTGAAACCTGCAATCGCCCGAAACGTTTTTGCTGAACCGCACTCCGCCGGGCAACGGGATCCGAAGCCCACGGCATGGCCTGAAAGGACGCCAGCTTTCGCGCAAAACAGACCAGCGGCCGGTCTCCAAAACGGAAGGCGGTATTTTGAAGAACCGATTTTTTTGATTACCTTTGCCTTTGGCAAACAAAAAGCAAACATACACACATGACAGACATAGCATACTACACCTCGGAGGCCCTCACGCTGCTTCACGCGCTCATCGGCATACCCTCCATCAGCCGCGAAGAAGATGCTGCGGCCGACTTCCTGCAAAACTATATCGAAGAAAGCGGAATCATGACCGGACGTTCGGGGAACAACATCTGGTGCATAAGCCCGAATTTCGACACAGGCAAGCCAACCGTCCTGCTGAACTCGCACATCGACACGGTAAAGCCCGTGAGCGGATGGCGCAAGCAGCCTTTCACCCCCAAGACGGAGAACGGGAAGCTCTACGGACTGGGAAGCAACGACGCGGGAGGAAGCCTGGCCGCGCTGTTCCAGGCATACCGCTATCTGACAACCACGGAACAGAGCTACAACCTGATATTCCTCGCCTCGTGCGAAGAAGAGGTGTCGGGCAAGAACGGAATCGAGAGCGTGCTTCCCCAGCTCCCGCCGATTGCGCTGGGAGTGGTGGGCGAACCCACCGAGATGAATCCCGCCATTGCGGAAAAGGGACTGATGGTGCTTGACATCACCGCACACGGACGCTCGGGACATGCCGCCCGCGAAGAGGGCGAAAACGCCATCTACAAGATTCTTCCGGACATCGAATGGCTGCGCTCCTACCAGTTTCCGGAGGTTTCGCCCCTGCTGGGACCGGTAAAGATGAGCGTCACCCAAATCAATGCCGGAACGCAGCACAACGTGATTCCCGACGTATGCAGCGCCGTGGTCGACATCCGCACCAACGAATGCTATTCAAACCAGGAGGTGTTTGAGGAGGTATGCCGGCACATTTCCTGCGAGGCGAAAGCGCGCTCGTTCCGCCTCAACTCGTCGAGCATCCCTGCCGGCCATCCCTTCGTGAAACGCGCCGCAGAACTGGGGAAGACCCCGTTCGGCTCTCCTACCCTGTCCGACCAGGCGCTCATGCCCTTCCCTTCGGTCAAGATAGGCCCGGGCAAGTCATCCCGCTCGCACACCGCCGACGAATACATCATGGTGGGCGAAGTGGAAGAGGCCGTAGACCTCTACATCCGCCTGCTCGACGGACTGAGAATCTGAAAAAGATGTCGGCACAAGTCCGGAGGCCTGACGGCACAAGTCCGGAAACCTGACGGGCAAGAATCCTGCCCGGAAAGCTTCGGGCCTGAATCCCGGATGCAGCCGGACAAACGGAAGAGCATCAGCGCGCAATCCAAAGTTCGGGATTCAGCTTGGCGGTTTCCTTGCGAAGCTGGAAATGAAGCACGGTATTGCCGTCGGCATCGGTGTTCACCTCGCCCAGGATGTCTTTCGTCTTTACGAGGCTTCCCTTCTTCACGCGGACGGACGAAAGGTTGCAATAGACCGAGATGTAGCTTCCGTGGCGCACGAGCACGTTGGTGAGCCCGTTGTACTGGAACACCGCCGACACTTCTCCGTCGAATATGGCACGCGCGCTTGCTCCCGGCTTGCCCTTGATGTCTATGCCCTTGTTGTCGAGGCGCACGTTGCGCAAGCCTTTCACCTCGTATTTCCCGTAGTGTCCTACCACCGCATAAGGTCCCGTTATCGGCACCGGAAGAATGCCTTTGTTGCGCTCAAACACGCCCGAGAGGCGCCGGTCTTCCGAGTCCGTCCTGTAGGCCTCCATTTTGCCCGCCTTTCCGGGCGCGGCCTCCTCTTTGGGTGCATCCGCCTTCTTTCCGGCTTCCGCCGCCTTTCTCCGCGCTTCTTCCCGGGCGCGCGCCCTTGCCTTCTCCACCTCAATCTCGATCAGGCGGTCGATTTCCGCATTCAGCCTGTCGGCCGAGCGGCGCTTCTTCGAGAGTTCCGCCTGGATGCTCCTTTGCTTCTTCTGCAAGGCCTGGAGCAGTTCTTTGCGTTCTTTTTCCTGCTCTTCCAGCCTGAGCTTTTCCGCCTCTCCCTGCTTTGCCAGCTCTTCCTTGGCCTTCCGGCTCGCCACAAGCGTGTTCCGCTTGTCGGCCACCTGCTTCTGCTTGCGCTGCACCTGCATTCCCTGCAGGCGCTGGTAGTCGGCATACTCGCGCACATAGCGCAGCCTGCGGTACATCTGACTCAGGTTGTCGGCCGAGAAAACAAACATCAGCTTTTCCTGAACCGACTTGTTCTTATACATGTAGCGCACAGACTGCTCGTACTTAAGGCGCTTTTCGGCCAGTTCCTTCTGCAAGCGGGCCAGCTCCGCCCTCAGACGGCCTATCTCCAGCTGGATCGCCCTGATGTCTGCCTCGATAGCCTGCACGTATCTTTTCCGCTCTTCAATCTGCCCGGAGAGCAAGGCCAGATTGTCGAGCTGGCTCTTCACGTCTTTTCTGGCCGACTTCAGCAAGGTTTCCGACTCGGAGATCTGCCGGCGCAGTTCATTGCGCTGCTCTTCAAGCTGACGGATTTTCCTCGTAGTCTGCGCTCCGGCACCCGACACACAGAAGCAAACCAGCAATATGAGCCAAAGACGTTTCATATCCGCACGTTATTTGACCAGCATATCCAACAATTCGCGCAGCTCCATCCTGCGGTATTTCGAAGACAAGGCGGACGAAGATTCCCAGTCGGCACTTACAGACATGCGCGAGAGCTTCATGTCGAGCGAAAAGTTCTTTGCCGGCACGCGGGCAACGATGTGCCTCGGGAAAAGCTTCCCGTCGAGCCCGGAGAAGTCGCTATAGTCCCACTCCAGCGCATAGCCGTCCATTCCGTCCAGCCCCACGCATGTTTTTTCAAGCAGGCCGCTTTCGGTTCCCGTGAAGAACTGATACGACAGGGCGCGCGAAGACTTCGGCACGATCATCGCCCTGCTCCCCGCCGGGAACACACGGAATCGCCTCACGTCGCCCGCCTCAAGCTGGGGCTTTCCGGGGAGGAACACCTCGTTCATGAAAAGCGACTGCAAGGCATTGAAGTCGATTTCCGTCCGCAGCATCCCGCTCAACGACTCGAACGAAATCTCCACATAGCGCTTGTGCAGGCGGTCGACGGCAAGGATGCGCTCGGGAGTGATTTCCATCCGCGCCACTTCGATGCCCAGCAAGGGAGCCACAGACAGCTGGATCACCTCGCCCTTCTTCATGCGGAGCGTGGCGTTCAGGCTGGCCGACTTGCCGTCCATATCCAGGCTGAAGGCCACCTTTCCCGTCAGCGCCTGCCAGCGCGGGGCATATTCGATGACCTTTTCCAGATACTCTTCGCCCTTCAGGTTTCCGATCATCTGCGACTTTCCGGCGTGGCGCGAAGAAGAGCAGGCCGCCGCCAGAACGACAAGCGCCATGATTCCGAGATAACGTAAAAAAGATGTTTTCATTCGGCTATGTATTTTTTCAAAGCTATTTTCCGTTTCAGACGCTTCAGTTCGGCTTCGGTGCGCGGAGTGGAGCCGTCGTCCGGACTGGGGTCCATGCCTTCGGCCTTCTTCCAGTATTCCAAAGCCTTGTCTTTCTCGTCCAGCATATAATAAATATCTCCGCAATGCTCCACGATCACCTGGCTCGTGTCGCCTCCGTTCCTCATCGCCTGCTCGATGTAGATGCGCGCCTCGGTGTAGCGTTCCTTCTCGAACAGAATCCAGGCGTAGGTGTCAAGATACGTGGCGTTTTCAGGCTCCGCCTTTACCGTGCGGTAGCTCATCTCCTCCGCCTTGTCGAGGTCTTTCCGCTCTACCGAGAGGTAATAGGCATAATTGTTCAGCGTGGCGATGTTGTTCGGATTGTACACCAGCGCCGAATCATAAGCCGCATACGCTTCGGCCTTCATCTGCTTCGTGCTGTAGATGTCGCCCAGGATAGCGTAGAAGTCCGAAACGATGCCCTTGTCGCTCTTTTCGTTGACCTGCCTGATTCCCTTGCGGAACACCTCCAGCGCCTTGCCGGTATCCTTTTTCTGATAGTATGCCAGCCCCAGGTAGTAGTAGAACTCCATGGCGTCGGGATTGTATTCGAGCGCCGGAGCGGCCACTCTGACCACCTCGTCCAGATTGTTCTCGCGGATGGCATACGCCAGGAGCTGAAGGCGTGCGGGCTTGTTCTCGGGGTCGATCGAAAGAATCTGGTTGAGCACCGGAACCGACTCCTTCTCCATCTTCTTGGTAATCATGTACTGCGCGCAGAGCATGGCCAGGTCAGCGTTCGGCTGGGGACGCTCCAGAATCCGCCTGAAGAGGCCGACGATTTCCGTGCTGTCCCCGGCGGTCTGCTCCGACACCAGGATCAGCTGGCGCATAAGCTCCATCTTCGTGTCCGACGGCACGTTGTCGTTCACCAGGATCGTGTCGATCTGCGCCCGGTAGAGGCTGTCGTTGCCCGTCTTCTTGTAGTACTGGGCAAGCGAGATGACGGTGGGTGCATACCCCGGCACCTCGTTCAGGATGCGCCGGTAGGTGTCGTAAGCCTCCTGCGCCTTGCCGTTGTCAAGATACACGTCGCCCAGCATATTCTGGTAGCGCATGTCATAAGGATACTCCTTCGACAGGCTTTCTATTTCGCTGAACGCCTTCTCCTTGTCGCCCGTCTGCAGATAGCAGCGGAACTTCTCCATGCTGATCTGCTCCGACTTTCCGTCGAGCTCCTCCAGGCGGTCGAGCACCTTTATCTCTTCGGGATAGCTTTTGGTCTGCCCGTAAAGGTCGACGAGCGAGATCAGAGGCTCCAGGCGCGAGGGGAACTGATGGGCCATGTCTTCATACACGGCTATGGCCTTCGGGATGTCACGCTTCTGCTGGTAATAGGCGGCCAGCGTCTGCTTGTACCAGAAGTTCGACTCGTCCGAGCGCACGGCCTGCTTCATGGCCTCCTCTCCCTTCTTCTCCTGTCCCAAGGCCATGTAGAACTGGGAAATCTCATACAATGCGGCGGCCGAGCGCGGATTGATGTCCAGGCAATGGCCGTAGAGTTCGAACGCCGCGTCGAGGTCGCCCTTTTCCTTCATCCGCAGAGCCTCCAGAAAGAAATAGTCGAACTTCCGGCGCTGCTCAAAGGTCAGCGGGTCTTTTTCGTGCGCGGGTCTTGCCGCGCGCTGGTGCCCCGTAGTGCCGCAAGCCGCAAGCAGGGCCACGATGCCCGCCAGATAGAAAATCTTCCTCACCATAATCCGTAAGCTTATTTATACCGTACCCGTATGTCCGAATCCTCCGGCTCCCCGCTCCGTATCGTCAAGCGCCTCCACTTCCTGCCATTCGGCCTGCTCGTGGCGTGCGATGACCATCTGCGCGATGCGCTCGCCATCCTCGACCACGAAGTCTTCTGCCGAGAGGTTGACGAGGACAACGCATATCTCTCCCCGGTAATCCGCATCAACCGTGCCCGGAGAGTTGAGCACCGTAACGCCCTTCTTCACGGCCAGCCCGCTGCGCGGGCGCACCTGGGCCTCATAGCCCGCCGGGATGGCCGCATACAGGCCCGTAGGCACCAGACACCGCTCCAAAGGCTTCAGCACGATGGGCGCATCAATGTTCGCACGGAGATCCATGCCCGCCGACAAGCTTGTGGCATACTGAGGCAACGGATGTTTCGACTTGTTTATAATCTGTATCTTCATCTTTTCCGCCATATACGTCTTGTTTAAGAATGCGAATTTACACATTCCGCGGAATTAATGGCGCCATTTACCATTTTTTTATATTTTTGCAATCAAGTTTTGGATTTACCCTTTCAAACAAAAGCACTGACAATGAACTGGAAACAACTTCTATCGAACAAACGCTTCGGGCTTGAGAACCTGCACGAGAAACGGAAAGAGGACCGCACCGAATTCCAGCGCGACTACGACCGGCTGATCTTCTCGGCCCCGTTCCGCCGCCTGCAGAACAAGACCCAGGTGTTTCCGCTTCCCGGAAGCATCTTCGTGCACAACCGCCTGACCCATAGCCTGGAAGTTTCGTGCGTGGGACGCTCGCTGGGAAACGAAGTCGCCGCCGAGCTTCTGAAGAAGCACCCCGCGCTTTCAGACACGCACATCACAGAGATAGGCTCCATCGTGTCGGCCGCATGCCTTGCCCACGACCTGGGGAACCCCCCCTTCGGGCACTCGGGCGAGAAGGCCATCGGCACCTACTTCTCCGAGGGGAAGGGCATGGCGCTCCGCCCGCTCCTGACGGACGCGGAATGGAAAGACCTGATTCATTTTGAGGGCAACGCCAACGCCTTCCGCCTGCTCACCCACCAGTTCCAGGGCCGGCGCCCCGGAGGGTTCGTCATGACCTACTCCACGCTGGCGTCCATCGTGAAGTATCCGTTCTCTTCGCGCCTTGCCGGAGCGAAACAGAAGTTCGGCTTCTTCCTGAGCGAGGAGGACGACTTCAGGCGGATAGCCGACGAGCTGGGCATCAAGCGGCTCAGCAAAGAGGGAGAGCCCCTGCGCTACGCCCGCCACCCGCTGGTGTATCTGGTGGAAGCCGCCGACGACATCTGCTACCAGATGATGGACATAGAGGATGCGCACAAGCTGAAAATCCTCACCACCGAGCAGACCAGGGACCTGTATTGCCGGTTCTTCACGCCGCACCGCATGGAAAGGGTGGAAAAGATATGCAGCATGGTTGACGACACGAACGAGCAGATAGCCTACCTGCGCTCGTCGGCCATCGGGGTGCTGATAAGCGAATGCGTGCGGACGTTTGCAGACAACGAGGAAAGCATCCTGGAAGGAGAGTTCGAGGGCACCCTCATCGCCCACCTCTCCGACCACGTAAGGGAGGCATACAGGCACTGCTCGCAGACGGCCTTCGACAAGATCTACTTCTCGAAGGATGTGGTAGACATCGAGCTGGCCGGCTTCCAGGTCATCACCACCCTCATCGACCTGATGATCGACGCGGTGCGCTATCCCGAAAAGGCCTACTCGCAGCTGCTGATCAACCGCGTGTCGAGGCAGTACGAAATCCAGGCTCCGACGCTCTACGCCAGAATCCAGGCCGTGCTCGACTACATTTCGGGGATGACCGACGTGTACGCGCTCGACCTGTACCGGAAAATCAACGGGAACAGCCTGCCGGCGGTGTGATTCCGCCCCGGGGGGGGGGACTTCAGCGCTCCCGCACCTCCCACTTCTCGATTCCCCGGAGCGCATTGCTGAAGTTCACCCCCACCTTGAAAAGCTTCCGCGGGTCGGAGGCGAAAGGAAGGGCATAATTTCGCTCCTCTATCTGGCGGAGGGCGCCTTCTGCCGTGCCTTCGAGCTTGAACTCCATCACGTAGATGTACTTCTCGGTCTGAAGGACAAGATCGATCCGCCCCCGGGAAGTATGGTATTCCACCTGCGTGAAGAAGCCCATCAGCTTGAACACGATGAAAAGCACGTTCTGATAATGGAGTTCCAGATCGCGGGCGAGCTCGTAGGGGGTGTCTGCAAAGAAGCTCTGGAGGCGGCGCATGAACGAACCGACGTTTCCGCTTTCCACATCGCGCACAAACTGGCTTATCCGGAAAATGCTCTCGGACTTGCGTATCGGAGCATAATAAGGAAGCAGGAAACTCATAAAGCCCTTCTCCACCTCTTCGTTCGGGAAGCCCAGGCGGTACAGGCCGAAACGCGCGTCGTAGCCCTTTATCGTCAGATAACCGCTCTGATAGAGTATGGGAACCGGATTGTCTTTCATCGTATCGACACTGCCCAGCACATCCGAGGTGGTCTGCTCGTCCGACAAGGCATACAAGTCATAGCGGCATTCCTTCAGCATCTCTGCCAGAAACGTAGGCGTGCCCGTTTCAAACCAGTAGCTTCCGAACCTGCGCCTGAAGAATGTATTGAGCAGGCTGAACGGATTGTAGATGTCCTCGCATTCAGGAGTGAAATGATAGCCGTCATACCATTCCTTCAGCTTTCTGAAAGCATCCTCATCCGCCATTCCGTTGGCGTCGGCCAGCAGATGAATGTCGTCCGCAAAATTATGCGCAAGTTCCTTTTCCGTGATGCCGCATACAGAAGCATACTGCCCGTCCATCGAGATGTCAATCAGATTGTTCAGATCGCTGAACACGCTCACCTTGCTGAACTTCGTCACTCCCGTAAGCAAGGCAAAGCGGATATAGGGGTCGCAGCTTTTCAGCACGCCGTAAAAGGCCTTGAGCGTGTTCCGGTAATCAGTCTGCAGGGAATCGTTGCCTATGGACTGGAGAAGAGGCTTGTCGTATTCGTCAACCAGTATCACCGCGTTGTGCCCCGTCTTCTCGGCCGCGCGCTGCACCACCCCCTGAAAGCGCAGGGAAAGCGAGGTTTCAGCCTCTTCCCGGCCGTATTCCTTCTCCCATTTGGTCAGGGCAGCGTTCAGGATGTCGGCCAGACTTTGGGGCGTTTCGTATTTCTGCGAGTTCAGGTCGAGGTGAAACACCGGATATTCCGTCCATTCCCGTTCCAGACGCTCCATGGCAAGTCCGGCAAACAGCCCTTTCTTCCCCAGGAAGTAAGCCTCGAGCGTAGACACAAGCAGGCTCTTGCCGAACCGGCGCGGGCGGCTCAGGAAATAGTGCTTTCCGGTTGTCGCCAAACGGTACACCAGGGAAGTCTTGTCCACATAAACATATCCGTCCTCACGGATTCTTTCGAAACTCTGTATGCCTATCGGATAAAGTCTGCTCATAACGCTTGAACTTGAACGGTTGGGAGGGCAAAGATAAAAAATTATACGGCGCGTGCAAAGCCTCCGGGGGGGTCACCCGTTGTCCTTCTGGCGGATTTCCACGCGGCGTATCTTTCCGCTGATGGTCTTGGGCAGCTCGTCGACGAACTCGATGACGCGCGGATACTTGTAGGGAGCCGTGACGCGCTTCACGTGGTCCTGAAGCTCCTTTACCAGCTCGGGGCCCGCCTTCGGCCTGTATTCCTTCGACAGGACGATGGTGGCCTTCACCACCTGCCCCCGGATTTCGTCGGGCACGCCCGTAATGGCACACTCCACCACGGCGGGATGCGTCATCAGCGCGCTTTCCACCTCGAACGGCCCGATGCGGTAGCCCGAGCTTTTGATCACATCGTCGGCGCGCCCCACAAACCAGTAGTAGCCGTCCTCGTCGCGCCAGGCCACATCGCCGGTATAGTACACTCCGTCGTGCCACGTGGCCTTGGTCAGCTCCGGATCGCGGTAGTATTCCTTGAACAGGCCCAGCGGCTTTCCCTTGCCGGTGCGCACCACAATCTGCCCCTGCTCGCCGTCTTCGGCCGGACGCCCGTCGGGCTTGAGCAGGTCGATGTCGTACTGCGGGTTGGGCACGCCCATGCTTCCCGGCTTCGGCTCCATCCACGGGAAGGTGGCGAGCGTGAGCGCGGTTTCGGTCTGCCCGAACCCCTCCATCAGGCGGATGCCCGTAATCTTCTTGAACGTTTCATAAACGGAATAGTTCAGCGCCTCGCCCGCCGTAGTGCAGTACTCCAGCGAAGAGAGGTCGTACTTGCTCAGGTCTTCCCGGATCAGGAAGCGGTAGATGGTGGGAGGGGCGCAGAGCGAAGTGATGCGGTAGTCGTGGATTTTCTGGAGGATGTCGGCCGGAGTGAACTTCTCATGGTCGTACACGAAGATGTTCGCCCCCGCGATCATCTGCCCGTAGAGCTTCCCCCACACGGCCTTTCCCCATCCCGTGTCGGCGATGGTGAGATGGAGGCTGTTCTCGTTCAGGTTGTGCCAGTAGCACCCCGTGGCGATGTGCCCCAGGGGATAGGTGAAGTCGTGCGCCACCATCTTCGGCTCGCCGGTTGTTCCGGAGGTGAAGTACATGAGCGAGATGTCGCCGTTGGCGTTCGCGTGTGCCGGCCGCACGAACGGGGCTGCGCTTTCAATGCCCTTGTGGAAGTCTTCGAACCCTTCCGGACATTCGGGGCCCACGCTCACCAGCTTCTCCACGGTGGGCGATTCGGGCATGGCGTCGGCGATGTGCTTCGTGATGACCGGCTCTCCGGCGGCCACAATGGCCTTGATGCCTGCGGCCTGACACCGATAAACAATATCTTTCTTGGTGAGCAGATGGGTGGCGGGGATGGTGACCGCCCCGATTTTGTGAAGGGCGATGATGGAGAACCAGAACTCATAGCGGCGCTTCAGGATCAGCATCACGCGGTCGCCCTTTCCGATGCCGATGCGCTGGAAGTAGGACGCCGTCATGTCGGTATACCGCTTCAGGTCGGCGTATGTAAACTGGATATGCTCTCCCTTGTCGTTCGTCCAGAGCAGGGCCTTCTTTTCCGGACGCTCTTCGGCCCATGCGTCCACCACATCATACCCGAAATTGAAGTTTTCGGGCACCTTTATCTTGAAATTTTTGATGAAATCTTCCTGCGAAGTGAAGTGTGTCTGTTCAAGAAATCTCTCTAGCATAATATCCTTTTCCTTATTTTTAGTTACTGCATAATGACGGCCAAGAACTTCACCGTCTTTCCGTCGAGCGCCTTCATGCCGTGAGGCAGGGAAGAGTCGAAATAAAGGCTGTCGCCCTCGTTCAGCACCAGGTCTTTCCCGTTGATGCTCAGAAGCATGCGGCCTTCAATCACCAGATTGAACTCTTGCCCGCCATGCGTATTGTAATATATCGGTGTGTCATCGGGCTTGGGCTCCACCGTCACGATAAACGGGTCGGCGATACGCCCCCGGAAACCCGAGGCGAGCGACTGGTACTTGTAGGCTTTGGTCCGCTCCACGGAGATGCCCGTGCCTTTGCGGGTGAGGAAATAGGAGTTCATCTTCGGTTCTTCGCCGAACATCAGCACGTCGAGCGGAATCTCGAACCGGCGGGCGATCTGCTGCAAGGTGCTGACCGCGATGTCATGCTCGCCCGATTCTATCCGGCGGTACTCGTCGGCCGTCATCCGGCATCTGTCCGCCATCTCTTCTATTGTCAGGTCAAGCGCGTCGCGCAGGCCTCCGATGCGTTCGGCAATCTGTCTTATCTGTTCGTCCATAGTGTTATTCTGTTAGTTCCTGCCAAAAATACGAAAGATTCTGATACGGAAAAGCAAAAAAGCAGGAAAAAAGTTTCAGAAAGAACCATTTCGCTTGAAAGAATGAAAGCAATCGCGTAACTTTGCGCGAAAAAAGCAGGAATGATCAAACAAGACTATCTGATACGGATGATCCAGCAGGTGATTTCGGCCATCGTGGAATCGCTTCTGCGCCGCAAGCCCATGCGGAAGCAGGAATGGGAGGAATACGACGGCATGGCACGCCAGATTCTCGGATTCTCTGCCGAGGAGCTCAAGACGATGGACATCAGCGATGTGCTCGGCCGGTATGACGGCGACAAGGACCGCATGGACAAAATCGAACTGGCAGCCATGGTGCTCCTGAAGATAGCGGACGAAACGGAAAGCGACCCGGAGCTGAAGGCCAAGTTCCGCCGGGACGGAACGGAGCTGCTGGAATACGTGCAGCGCAACGGGCATACGTATTCGCTCCAGCGGGAGATGCTGGTCGCGATGCTGAAGGGGCGCTGACGTTTTTTCATGCGCATGCATTCAAAGCATTGCCGCAACCTTCCGTATATTCTCCAGACGCTGCATGAACGACTTGTCCTTTTTCGCGGCACGCATGTTGTACCTCATCTGGAGCCGCATCAACGGTTCGGCATCCACTCCTAAAGCCGCCTCAAACATCATGGCCGTTTTCTCCGTAACAGGCCGGCGTGCGTTGAGTATCTCGTTCAATACCGAATGGCTTATGCCCATCTGCTCCGCAAGTTTCCGCTGGGAAATCCCTCTGCATCCGATTTCCTCTTTCAATATTTCTCCCGGATGCGTGGGGAATGCGGGTTCGAGATTGTTGGCAATCATATTGGGGTCAATCCCTTGAATCGTAATCATAATCAATCATTTATAATGGTTCGACAAATCTGTTATGTTGCATATCGTGGCAACGGTTTCACCGTCCCTGACGTACTCCTCAAATTCGATGCGGTACTGGTCATTCACCCTGACGGAAGACAGCCCGGCCTTATCCCCTTCCAATCTCTCGTAATTCAGGGAGTTATAACGCATAAGTTCCAGAACGCTGGAAGTATCTCGCATCAAATCTATCACCCGGATATATTTCCGTATAATTTGAGGCTGAAAGCGGTGTTTCTTATCCGTTTTGCCCGTACTATAACATTACCTGAAGATATTCCTCGTTAAAGATTATTTCCATACTTCCGTTTTATTGTCTGCAATGATACGGACTTTTCCTGATATTCGCAAAAAAAGTGAACGCTTTTACAGAATAAAAACATTTCGGGCACGGCACAGGTATCTGCCTTGGCGGCAGAAACGAGTTCCTTTTCATTCGCCCTCCCTGAACAAGTCCGCAAAGTCAGTATGCCCAGGAGGCCGGCGCACAGACAGAGGGCTGCAATCAGCCCGGTGCGGAAGCGGTTCTTCATGTTCTCACATCAGATTAAGCCTTACAAATATAGCGGAATTACCGGACAATCCAAAGCAAGTGTCGGGAAAACAAGGGTTCAGGAAAACAGCCCGCCAAGAAAATCCCCTGCTCCGGAAGCCACGCTTATGCCCAGCCTCACCAGCCAGCAGATAACCGCGCAGCAGGCCGCGATGAGAAGTGCCATCCGGAACGCGTTCCGGTTCACCCTCCCGATGATTTCCCTGTCACCCTCCACGAAACCGACAATCAGTCTGAAGTTCTGCAGGTAGCCGCGGTTGAACACATCGATGACGTTGCCTATCCAGAACGGAACCAGCCCCAACGCCACATCGCGCAGGGTGTTGAATATCACCGCAAGCGTCAACGGGAGGGAGCGCACCTGGAATATGCTTACATAAAGGAACGGAACGGCAAGCACGGACGAGAGGAAATCGCCCGCTCCAGGCAGAAGACCGATTATCGGGTCGAGGAAATACCTGTCCATCCACCGGGCTATAATCCTGATTGAGCGGTAGGCAAGCGACCGCTCGATGCGGAGGCGACGCTCCGGCCGGATTCTGCAGTTCTGTGGCTTTTCCATGAGCCTCCCCGCCCCTTACTCCAGATACAGATAATCGTAGTGCACCAGCGGCTTCTGGCCGTGCTTTCCCAGCATCCGGCGCGCCTCGTCCGAGTCCACGCCCACGCGCCCCACGCCGATCAGCCCGCCGTCTTCGCCGGTTATCCGCACGATGTCGTCTTTCTCGAACTCGCCCTTCACCTCGGCCACGCCCACGGGGAGGATGCTCACGGCCCTGTCGCCCCTCACGGCGTCTGCCGCCTTCCGGTTCAGCCTCAGCTCGCCCTTGGCGAACCCCTCGCTGTGTGCAATCCACTTCTTCACGCTCGACACTCCCCCGTCTGAAGGCACGAAGCGCGTGCACACCGTGGTTTCGGGCCGCAGCATCAGGTCGGTCAGGATGTTGTCCCGCCTTCCGTTGGCGATGATTACGGTGATTCCCTCGTCCGCCACTTTCCGCGCGATGGTCGTCTTGGTGAGCATCCCTCCCCGTCCGAAGCCCGACTTCTCGGTGCGGATGTAGTCGGACAGGTCTTTTCCGTGCTCCACCGTGCGTATCACCTCCGTGCCGGGGTCGGAGGGGGAGCCGTTGTAGATGCCGTCGATGTTACTCAGGATGATGAGCGCCTGCACGCCGAGCATCGAGGCCACCAGTCCCGAAAGCTCGTCGTTGTCGGTAAACATCAGCTCGGTCACGGACACGGTGTCGTTTTCGTTGACGATCGGGATGACCCCGTTCTCCAGCATCACGCGCATACAGCTGCGCTGGTTCAGGTAGTGGCGGCGCGTGGCGAAGCTCTCCTTCGCGGTCAGCACCTGCCCCACGGCGATGCCGTGCTCGCGGAACAGCTCGTAGTAGCGGTTTATCAGCTTGGCCTGCCCCACGGCCGAGAAGAGCTGGCGCTGCTCCACGCTGTCCAGCTTGCGCGCCGGCTTCAGTTCGCTCCGTCCCGAGGCCACGGCTCCCGAAGACACCAGCACGACTTCCACTCCGTTTTTGTGAAGCTCGGCCACCTGGTCGACCAGGGCCGACATGCGCGTCACGTCCAGCGTGCCGTCCTTGCGCGTCAGCACGTTGCTTCCTATCTTCACGGCTATGCGGTTGAATTGATACTCCATCGTTTGTCAGTTTTTCGGTTATATGCCTGCAAATATACGGTTTATGGGGGAGATATGCAAAAAACACACTCAACTCCTCACCCTCGGAGAAGCTTATATGAAGAAGAGGATTTTCTGAAGGAGGCGGTGTCAAGATGAAGCTCTGTTTTCATTTTTCATTTGTCATCCTGAACGCCTGCATCCACGTGGATGTGAGATTGGCTTAACGCCAGACGTTGTTTCTTCTCCCTTACGGTCGTCAGAATAACAGGAGAGATAAGGATAATCCGTCATTGGTAACGCTGTTTCTTCGCTATGCTACCAATGATATTTACTTTTGACAGTCATATCCTAATACTGCCCCGGCCTCCCTCCTCACTTCTCCTGCCCTTTCGGAAGCTCCGAACGGATATTTTCAGTAAATTTGCACGCAAAACAAGAAAAACGACAATCCGATATGGTCAAGGCAATCTTCTTCGACATTGACGGCACGCTGGTTTCATTCCGCACGCATGCCGTCCCCCAGTCTGCCCGCGACGCCCTGAAAGAGCTGCGCGCCCGGGGAGTGAAAACGTTCATCGCCACCGGACGCCCGAAGCAGCTGATGATGGAAGCGGCAGGCGACCTGGAGTTCGACGGCTACATCACGCTCAACGGGGTGCACTGCTTCACCGCCGGCAACCGCGACATCTACAGGAGCCGGATTCCGGAAGACGACGTGGAGCGTCTGATAGCCTACTCGCACAGCCATCCCGAAACTCCCTTCGTGTTTGTACACGACGACACATGGTTCATCACCCGTGTGGACGAAACGGTAAGGGAGGTGGCAGCGCTCATCGAAATCGACATCCCGCCCGTGCGCCCGGCCGAATACGCCAGGGGCAAGGAAATCATGCAGATCATGGGATACTTCCCCGAAAAAGACGACGGGGAAATGTTCTCGCGCACGCTGAAGCACTGCACGCCCATGCGCTGGTATCCGCTCTTTGCCGACATCATCGCCGCCGGAAACAGCAAGAGCCACGGCATAGACAAGGTGCTGGAATACTACGGAATCAGCCTGGAAGACACGATGGCCTTCGGCGACGGGGGAAACGACATACCCATGCTCTCGCACGTGAACATAGGCGTGGCCATGGGCAATGCCTCCGAGAAGGTGCAGGCCGCGGCCGACTATGTAACCTCGTCCGTTGACGAGGACGGCATCGCCAATGCCCTGCGCCGCTTCGGCCTCATCGGAGGCTGAGGCCTGCCGCCCTTCAGCGGAGCGTCAGGCGGGCAAGATAGTCGTAGTGCTCTCCGCTCTGAACCTTTTCGGCTCTGAAGCCGTATTGCGAGGCGTAGAGCGAAAGCGTGCCGAAATCGATGTAAAGCCAGTCGAAAGGATCTCCCTTCACGTTCTTGTACTGCATCCGGAAGTCCACCTGCCCGTAATAGTCCGCGGCGAGGTCGACCGCAAAGCTCCCGTCCCCGTCCTCAAAAAGATAGCGGAGGTCGCTCGAGTCCATCAGCACGCATCCTCCGGGAGCCAGGAGCTGCTTCATGCGCCTGAAGAACGCCCCGATGTTTTCAAGCCTCCCGATGATGCCCGAACCGTTCATCAGCATCAGCACCGTGTCGAACTGTCCGGCAAGGCGGGGGTCGAACAGGTTCACGAGCCGCGCGTCCAGTCCGCGCGCGCGCATCACCTCCACCGCCAGGGGGGAGATGTCTGCCGGCAGGGCGTCTTTTCCCATCTCCTTCAGGGCGAGCGTATGGCATCCGCTTCCGGCTCCCACATCAAGGATAAGGCCGCCGGCAAGCTGGAGAGCCTTCTGTTCGAGCGCAGGCATTTCCGGATAGGTGCGGAAAAGCCCGGCCACGGGAATTTCGTCTTCGTCGAACTGCGACGAGAACACCCTGAGCCTCCCGGCTTTCCCCGTGCTGTAATAGTCGCGGATGGCGGCTCCCATCGGGTCTTTTTCGGGAGCCAGGCAAGTTGTATCTGTCGTCATCGTCTGCGGGTTATTTCAGGTGAAGTTTTATCGGCTTGAGCGGGTTCCCTTCCTTGTCCACGGGATAGAGGGCCTGTTCCGCCTCCAGTTCGGCGGCCATGGCATCCACCATCTCCGCCAGGCGCTCCACATCGGCGGTGGCAAGGTTATGCACCTCAAACGGGTCTTTCTTCAGGTTATACAGCTCGCACACGGGGCGGTCGGGCATCAGGGGATTGTAGTAGTAGATCAGCTTCCAGTCCCCGTCGCGGTAGGTGGTGAAATAGCTTCCCCGGTGCTCGTGGGGGAAGTGCATCAGGAACTTCTCCTGACGGCTCCCGTTCTTCTTTCCCTCCAGCTGCACAGACAGGTCTGTCCCGTCGAGCACATAGCCTTCGGGGGCTTTCACTCCCGCAAGGGCAAGCAGGGTGGGATAAATGTCCATCACGGTTCCCATCTGCGTCTGTATGCTTCCGGCAGGTATCGGAAGCTCTTTCTGGAAGCGGTTTCTCCCGTCGGGCTTCGCCCAGCAGGCGATGAAGGGGACGCGCACGCCTCCTTCGTATTCGCTTCCCTTCTTCCCTCGCAGGGGAGCCGACGAGGTGTATCCCTTCTCGTCGCCCAGGGGAGCGTCCGAACCGTTGTCGCCGAGGAAGATGACCAGCGTATTCTCCGCCTCTCCTATTTCTTCCAGGTGGTCCATCATGTCGCCCAGCGACTTGTCCATTCCCTCGATCAGGGCGGCAAAAGCTCTTGCCGCGGGCGATTTGCCGGGGTCCGTATAGTTTCCGATAAACCGCTTGTCGACTTCAAAGGGCGCATGGACGGCATAGTGGCCCATATAGAGGAAGAAGGGCTTTCCCGCTCCGACCGCCTTGTCGATCTGCTCGTTCGCCTCGAAGGTCAGGGCGTCGCTCAGGAAGGTGGCGGTTCCGTGATACTTCTCCAGTCCGGGCACGGCACGCGCCTTGTTTCCGCTGATGTTTCCGTATCCCGCCTCGCCGTAATAGCTTCCGGGCTGGCCGATGGAGGACCCTGCGATGCTCACGTCAAAGCCGAGATTCCCGGGGTTCTCTCCCTCGCTCCCGATAGGCCCGAAGTGTGCCTTCCCCACCTGTATCGTCCGGTATCCGGCCTTCCGGAGCATCTTGGGCAGGGTGGGCACCTGGCTTGATATTCCCTGCCAGTTCCACTCGGGAGGCCCGAAGGGGGTGCGGTTGTTGTCTTCCGAGTTTATCCAGTTGGTGGTGCGGTGCCGGGCCGCGTTCTGCCCCGTCATGATGGACGCGCGCGAGGGCGAGCTTACGCTCTGCGCATAGAAGGTGGAGAAACGGATGCCCTGCCTTGCCATCCGCTCCATATTGGGAGTCCGGTACCAGTCGTTCAGGGGATAGCGCCTGGCGTTCCCGTCCCCGTCGGTCAGAAAGGGGAGCGATGTGTCCATCAGCCCCATGTCGTCCACCAGAAACAAAACGATGTTCGGGCGTTCCTGCGCAAAAGCGAACTGTCCCGCACACAACGAAAGGAATAAACACGCATTTCTTTTCATATCATACAGACTTTTTTCATGAATGGTCGTTACTGCTTTTAACTTTCCACAAATATACTGTTTTTTTGCACAAGCTTCCCTCACTCATCAAAAACAAATGCTTATTTTTGCGGCCGGGGAACCTCCATTCAATTAAAATCAATTTTGAAAGACATGAAAATCTCAAAGCAACCAATCATTATCTGCTGGCTCGTGATGCTATGGGCGATGCCGGCATCAGGCATCTCAGGAAACGTTTATCCTTTCGAGGGACTGGACACGCTCGGCAACCGCCTCCAGAAGGTCTATTCGCCCGGAGTGCGGGCCAGCTGGCTGGGCGAGTCGTCTTATTTCTGGTACGAAAACCGCGAACGCAAGGGAACCGCATTCTATCTCGTAGACGCCGCAAGCGGAAAGAAGCGGCAGGCAGACACGCGCGAAGGGCTGGCCGCATACCTGGAAGACCGCCCCGAACTGGCCGCGCTCCTCAAGGGGCAGGCGCCCCAAGCCCGGCAGCAGGGCGCGCCCGCGGAAGAAGGCGTTTCGCCCGACGGGAAATGGAAGGCGTTCATCCGGAACAGCAACGTATACCTGGCTTCGCTCACCGACAAGGATGCGGCTCCGGTGATCCTAAGCAACGACGGAGCGCCGGGATTTGCCTACGGCCAGCTCCGCTGGTCGCCCGACTCGAAGAAGCTGGCCGCAATGAAGGTGCGCGAGGTGAAGGAAAGGCAGATACCGCTGCTCGAGTCGGCGCCCGAATCGCAGCTCCAGCCCAAGCTCCGGTGGATCAACTATGCAAAGCCGGGCGACGTGCTTCCCGTGAGCCTCCCCGCCCTCTTCGACGTGGAGAACATGAAGCAGATTCCGCTGGACACAAGGCCCTACGAACACCAGTTCGCCCTCTTCTTCACCGGCTGGAGAGCCGACAGCAGGAGCTACACCTTCGAGTTCAACCAGCGCGGGCACCAGCGCTACATCGTGGGCGAGGTGCGCGCCGACAACGGGGAGATACGCAGGCTGGTAGACGAAAAGTCGGAAACCTTCATCGACTATACCCGCAACTTCCGCCATGACATAGCCGACGGAAAGGAAATCATCTGGCTCTCGGAGCGCGACGGGTGGAAGCACCTGTATCTCATCGACGGAACGGACGGAAGCGTGAAGGCGTGCATGACCCCGGGCGAATGGGTGGTGCGCAGGGTGGTGCACGTAGACGAGGACGCACGCCAGGTGTTCTTCATGGCATCGGGCATGAACAGGAAAGAAGACCCCTACAACATGCACCTCTGCAGGGTGGGCTTTGACGGGACGGGGCTGGCCGACCTGACGCCCGAAAACGCCAACCACACGGTTTCGTTCTCGGCCGACAGAAGCCGGTTTGTCGACGTGTATTCCCGTCCCGACATGCCTCCCGTCAGCGTCCTGCGCGACGGGCAGACCGGAAAGGTAGTCGCCGAACTCGAAAGATGCGACGTTTCCGAACTCCTGGCCGGGGGATGGGTGATGCCCGAAGTGTTCCACGCAAAGGGAAGGGACGGAAAGACCGACATCTGGGGAACCATCTTCCGCCCCGCCAACTTCGACCCGAACAAGAAATACCCGGTTGTGGAGGACATCTATGCAGGCCCGCACGACTCGTTCGTCAACAAGAACTTCTCGGCCTTCGAATATTACATCACCCCGCTCGTGGAGCTGGGATTCATCGTTGTGAAGATTGACGGGATGGGAACCAACAACCGCTCGAAGGCGTTCCACGACGTGTGCTGGAAGAACCTGAGGGACAGCGGATATCCCGACCGCATCCGCTGGATCAAGGCCGCCGCAAGAAAATACCCCTACATGGACACCTCGCGCGTGGGAGTGTACGGATGGTCGGCCGGAGGGCAGAGCGCGCTGGGAGCCCTCCTGTTCTTCAACGATTTCTACAAGGCCGCCGTGTCCTTCTGCGGATGCCACGACAACCGGATGGACAAGATCTGGTGGAACGAGCAATGGATGGGATATCCGGTGGACGAATCATACAGCCGCTCTTCAAATGTCGACAACGCCCATCTCCTGAAGGGCGACCTGCTCATCATCAACGGAGAGCTGGACGACAACGTAGACCCGGCATCCTCCCTGCAGGTGGTCAAGGCGCTGATGAAGGCCGGCAAGATGTTCGAGCAGCTCTACCTCCCGGGAAGAACCCACAGCCTGGGGCAGAAGTTCGAGGTGTACCGGATGTATGACTTCTTCGTAAGGAAGCTGAGAGACTGACCGCCCAAGTGCGCAGGCTTCGCCCGTGAAACCGGACGGAGCCTGCGCCCGTTTCACGGGATGCAGAGGCGCGCGCATCTCCGCCCGGACAAGCCTCCGCAAAAAAATCCATAAAAAAGAACGCGAAACTGCATATTATTTCAATATAATCCGTATATTTGCGGCGTTTAAAGAATAATTATGCAATGAAGAACAAGAACAGCAGACTTGATTCAATCAAAATGATCATCTCAAGCAAGGAAGTGGGCAGCCAGGAAGAGCTTCTGAACGAACTTGCAAAGGAAGGTTTCCAGCTCACGCAGGCTACCCTCTCGCGCGACCTGAAACAGCTGAAAGTGGCCAAGGCCGCCAGCATGAACGGGAACTACGTGTATGTCTTGCCCAACAACACGATGTACAAACGCATGACCGACCCCCAGCGCGCAAGCGAGATGCTCCGCCACAACGGTTTTGTTTCGATCGAGTTCTCCTGCAACATCGCCGTGATAAAGACACGCCCCGGATATGCAAGCAGCCTGGCCTACGACATAGACATGCACAATTTCTATGAAATAATCGGGACCATCGCAGGCGATGACACCATCATGCTGGTTATCCGCGAAAACATCTCGCGCACGGACGTGCTGGACGCCCTGTCAACCATCATACCGAATATAAACCATATATAATAATCATAGAAGAACAAGAATGGAACCGAATAAACAAATTGATGTAATGGTAGCCGACGCCTCGCACGAGGCATACGTTGACACGATTCTGGAAACAATCAGAGAAGCAGCCAAGGTGCGCGGCACGGGTATCGCCGAACGCACGCACGAATACGTGGCTACCAAGATGAAGGAAGGAAAAGCGATCATCGCCCTCTGCGGGGATGATTTTGCCGGATTCACTTACATCGAATCATGGGGAAACAAGCAGTATGTGGCCACATCGGGACTGATCGTGCACCCGAAGTACCGCGGGCTCGGACTGGCCAAGCGCATCAAGCACGCTTCGTTCACGCTGGCGCGGCTCCGGTGGCCGAAAGCCAAAATCTTCAGCCTCA
This sequence comes from Bacteroides gallinaceum, assembly GCF_030373775.1. NCBI lineage: Bacteria > Pseudomonadati > Bacteroidota > Bacteroidia > Bacteroidales > Bacteroidaceae > Bacteroides > Bacteroides gallinaceum. The sequence continues at coordinate 40,966 of NZ_JAUDEN010000016.1, forward strand.
CCTCGGGCGCGGCCGTCATGAAAATGAACACCGAACTGGGCTATGTGCCGGTGACCTTCAACGAGCTGACCGACGACGACGCATTCTGGAAAGGATGCGAGGGCTGCATCAACCATGACATCCTCATGGCTAAAAAGCGCAAGTTCTGCATCTGCACGGCCATGCTCTACGACCCGGCCCTGCACACGGACGACAAGCACAACAATTTTTAAGACTAAACCCGAAAAACATATCAATCATGGAAGAAAAGAAGAAAGTGGTCGTTGCTTTCAGCGGCGGACTGGATACATCGTTCACCGTCATGTATCTGGCAAAAGAAAAAGGATATGAAGTGTATGCCGCCTGTGCCAACACCGGCGGATTCAGCGCCGAACAGCTCAAGAAGAACGAAGAAAACGCCTACAAACTGGGGGCCGTGAAATATGTAACGCTCGACGTGACTCAGGAATACTACGAGAAGAGCCTGAAATACATGATCTTCGGAAATGTGCTGCGCAACGGAACCTATCCCATATCGGTCAGCTCCGAACGCATCTTCCAGGCTCTGGCCATCGCACGCTATGCCAACGAAATCGGCGCACACGCCATCGCCCACGGCTCGACGGGAGCCGGAAACGACCAGGTGCGCTTCGACATGACTTTCCTTGTCATGGCGCCGGGAGTGGAAATCATCACGCTCACACGCGACATGGCGCTCAGCCGCGACTATGAAATCAACTACCTGAAGGAACACGGCTTTGAGGCGGACTTCACCAAACTGAAATATTCATACAACGTGGGCATCTGGGGAACATCCATCTGCGGAGGCGAAATCCTCGACTCGGCACAAGGCCTCCCGGAAAGCGCCTACCTGAAGCAGGTCACCAAGGACGGAAGCGAACAGGTGAAGCTGGAATTCAAGAAAGGCGAGCTGTATGCCGTAAACGGAGAGGTGTTCGACGACAAGATCAAGGCCATCCAGAAGGTGGAAGAAATCGCAGCACCCTATGGAATCGGACGTGACATGCACGTGGGCGACACCATCATCGGCATCAAGGGACGTGTGGGCTTTGAAGCCGCCGCTCCGATGCTGATTATCGGCGCACACCGCTTCCTCGAGAAGTACACGCTGAGCAAATGGCAGCAGTACTGGAAGGACCAGGTGGCGAACTGGTACGGAATGTTCCTCCACGAAAGCCAGTACCTGGAGCCGGTGATGCGTGACATCGAAGCCATGCTGACCGAATCGCAACGCAACGTGAACGGAACGGCCATCCTTGAACTCCGCCCGTATTGCTTCTCTACCGTGGGTGTGGAATCGGAAGATGATTTGGTAAAGAACAAGTTCGGCGAATACGGCGAAATGCAGAAAGGCTGGACGGCCGAGGATGCGAAAGGCTTCATCAAGGTGCTCTCCACCCCGCTCCGCGCTTATTATGCCAACCATAAGGACGAACTTATCTAAGACACGGTCGGACTATGATAAAAGCGGGCATTATAGGAGGCGCAGGATATACGGCAGGCGAACTTATCCGCCTGCTGCTGAACCATCCTGACGCAGAAATCAAATTCATAAACAGCTCGAGCAACGCGGGAAACAAGATTACGGACGTGCATGAAGGGCTGTACGGCGAAACGGATCTGGTGTTCACGGACGAGCTTCCGCTGGACGAAGTGGATGTGGTGTTCTTCTGCACGGCGCATGGCGACACGAAGAAGTTCATGGATTGCCACAACGTGCCGGAAAATCTTAAAATCATCGACCTTTCGATGGATTACCGTATCGCAAGTCCCGAACACGACTTCGTGTACGGACTTCCGGAGCTGAACCGCCGGACCATCTGCCAGAGCAGGCACGTGGCCAATCCGGGTTGCTTTGCCACCTGCATCCAGCTGGGCCTGCTCCCATTGGCAAAGCACCTGCTGCTGAACGGTGACATCATGGTAAACGCCATCACGGGAAGTACGGGAGCGGGAGTAAAGCCGGGACCGACCAGCCATTTCAGCTGGCGCAACAACAATATCAGCATCTACAAGCCGTTCGCGCACCAGCATGTGCCCGAAATCAGGCAATCGCTCAAACAGCTTCAGAACAGCTTCGACTCTGAAATCGACTTCATCCCCTACCGGGGCGACTTTGCCCGGGGCATCTTCGCCACCATCGTGGTCCGGACCAAGGTGGAGCTGGAAGAGATCGTGAAGATGTACGAAGCGTATTATGCCGAAGATTCTTTCACGCACATCGTAGAAAAGAACATCGACCTGAAACAGGTGGTGAACACCAACAAGTGCCTCATCCATCTGGAAAAGCACGGCGACAAGCTGCTGATAGTGTCCTGCATCGACAACCTGCTGAAAGGAGCAAGCGGACAGGCTGTCCACAACATGAATCTGATGTTTAACCTGGAAGAAACGACCGGGCTCATGCTCAAGCCTTCGGCCTTTTAAATATAAAAAGAGATGAAACTTTTTGACGTATATCCCCTTTTCGACATCAACATTGTCAGGGGAAAGGGCTGCCACGTATGGGACGACAAAGGACAGGAATATCTGGACCTTTACGGAGGACATGCGGTTATTTCAATCGGACACACGCATCCGCATTACGTGGAAGCCATCAGCAAGCAGGTGGCCGCACTGGGATTTTATTCAAACTCGGTAATCAACAAGCTCCAGCAGGAGGTGGCCGACCGTCTGGGAGCAATGTGCGGATATGACGATTACCAGCTGTTTCTCATCAACTCGGGCGCGGAAGCCAACGAAAACGCGCTGAAGCTGGCATCGTTCCATAACGGAAGGACACGCGTGGTTTCATTCGCCAAAGCGTTCCACGGACGGACCTCGCTGGCGGTGGAGGTGACGAACAACCCGAAAATCATCGCCCCGGTCAACGACAACGGGCATGTGGTCTATCTCCCGCTGAACGATACGGAGGCCATGAAGGCGGAACTCGCCAAAGGTGATGTCTGTGCGGTCATCATCGAAGGGATTCAGGGCGTGGGAGGAATCCAAATGCCGACAACCGAATTCATGCAAGCCATCCGCACCGAATGCGACAAATACGGTACGGTGTTCATCGTCGACGAAATCCAGTCGGGCTACGGGCGGAGCGGAAAATTCTTCGCCCACCAGTACCACGGCATACGCCCGGACATGATTACCATGGCAAAGGGCATCGGCAACGGATTCCCCATGGGAGGCGTGCTGATAAGCCCGAAATTCAAGCCCGTCTACGGACAGCTGGGCACGACATTCGGAGGAAACCATCTTGCATGTGCGGCCGCAATAGCCGTGCTCGACGTGATGAAAGAAGAACACCTCGTGGAGAATGCGGCAAAAGTGGGAGCGCACTTGCTCGAAGAGCTTAAAAACTTCAAGGGCATCAAGGAGGTCCGCGGCAAAGGACTTATGATCGGGCTGGAATTTGAAGAGCCCGTGAAGGAACTCCGCAGCAAACTGCTGTTCGAGCAGAAGGTGTTTACGGGCGTAAGCGGAACAAGCGTCATCCGCCTGCTTCCTCCTCTCTGCCTCAGCATGGACGAAGCCGATGACTTCTTGAACAGACTGCACTGCATTCTGAAATAAATCAGCCGCTTCCTCACGGAAGCAGAACAGCCATACTTTACGTGAGGCCCACTCACAGAAGAGGCCACAGAACGGCGCGGAGATTCATGCATTTTCCGTGCGTTTTGTGGCCTTTCCATTTACTTTGCGGTTCATATCCCTTTATAATATCACCTATGGAAAACGCTGGCAACATGTTGAATACAAGACAAATAGCCTTTAAAAGGATTTATATTTTCATTTTATCAGAAAGTGTGTGCCGAACAAACTCTTAAATTTGTGAAAAACCTCAAACACACACTATATCATGAAACCATTAGCTATCATCATGACTCTATTCGGTCTTTTAGGCTTCAAGGCTACGGCTCATGCCCTGACGGTCAAGCAAGTGGCTCCCCAATTCTGGTGGGCCGGAATGAAAAACCCCGAACTCCAGATTCTGCTCTACGGAAACGGTATCGCATCATCCGATGTAACCTTGTCGGGCAAGGACATCAGCATCAAAGAAATCGTCCGGCAGGACAACCCCAACTATCTTCTGCTCTACCTCGACTTGTCGGAAGCCGGACCCCAGCATTTCGACATAACCCTCAGGCAGGGCAAGAAATCAACCGTCATCCCCTACGAACTGAAAGAGCGCACCCGCAAGGGGAGCGACATCCAGGGATTCACATCGAGCGATGTGCTTTATCTGATTATGCCCGACCGCTTTGCCAACGGAAATCCGGAAAACGACGTGGTGGAGGGCATGCGGGAAAACAAGATAAACCGCGAAGACCTGTTTGCACGCCACGGAGGTGACCTGAAAGGCGTAGAAGACCATCTGGACTATATCAGCGACCTGGGAGCGACCGCCATCTGGCTGAACCCCATACAGGAGAACGACATGGAAAGCGGCTCATACCACGGATACGCAATAACCGACTACTATCAGATTGACCGGCGCTTCGGAACGAATGCCGATTTCAGGCAGCTGGTGGACAAGGCGCACCAGAAGGACCTGAAGGTTGTGATGGACATGATATTCAACCATTGCGGAAGCGAGAACTATCTCTTCAAGGACAAGCCCTCGAAAGACTGGTTCAACTTCAAGTCGGAATACGTGCAGACTTCCTTCAAAACGGCCAGCGTGATGGACATCCATGCAAGCAGCTACGAAAAGAAGATAGCCACCGACGGATGGTTCACTCAGGTGATGCCCGACTTCAACCAGCGCAACCGGCATGTGGCGCGCTATCTCATCCAGTCGAGCATCTGGTGGATAGAGTATGCCGGAATCAACGGCATACGCCAGGACACGCACCCGTATGCCGACTACGACTTCATGTCGGAATGGTGCAAGGAAGTGCTTGAAGAATATCCTAACTTCAACATTGTGGGAGAAACATGGCTCAACAGCAATGTGCTCGTGTCCTACTGGCAAAAGGACAGCAGGCTGGCCGCTCCCAAAAACTCCAACCTGCCTACGGTGATGGACTTCCCCCTGACAGACCTGATGGCCAAGGCTTTCGACGAAGAAACCACCGACTGGGCGAACGGCCTGTACCGCCTCTACGATTATCACACGCAGGACCTCGTATATGCCAATCCGATGAACCTGCTGATTTTCCTGGACAACCACGACACATCACGCTTCGGACGGACGGAAGAGCTCGCCCAAAACCTGACACGCTACAAGCAGGCCATGACATTCCTGCTCACTACCCGAGGCATCCCGCAAATCTATTACGGAACAGAAATCCTGATGGACGGCGACAAGGCAAACGGTGACGGATGCCTGAGAAAAGACTTCCCCGGAGGATGGCAGGGCGACAAGACCGACTGCTTCAAGGCCGAGGGCCGCACTTCCTTGCAGAACGAGGCTTATGACTTCACCAGAAAGCTCCTGCAATGGAGAAAGAACAACGAAGCGATAGGAAAGGGAAGCATGAAGCACTTCTCCATCGCCCACGGAACGTATGTCTACCAGAGGGAATACAAAGGCAAGTCGGTGGTAGTCATCATGAACGGAACAGACGAAAGACAGGTACTCGACTTAACGCCATATAAAGAGATACTCCCCCAGACCAGCGCTACGGATTTCCTGAGCGGACAAACCATCAAGCTGGAAGAAAAACTGGAACTCGACAAACGGGCAACGCTTCTCTTGTGCTTCTGAACACGGGAAGAAGGAAAAAACACCCCGACACGCAAACCTCTTCACTGGAGTGATACGACCGTATCACCCCAGTGAAGACATCGTATCATTGCAGTGAAGCGATCTCCTCACTCAAGTGAAGAGATAAACATAACGGGACATCACCGTGCCCCAGCCTCATTTCCCCCAACCGGCTTCAAACAGCTCCCAAAGCCGGCGACAAATTATCACCCGAACGCCTGCTATTTCTCGATAAAAATCTTATCTTTGCAATATACAAACAAACGGAACATGAAAATAGCAATTATCGGAGCCGGTAACATGGGCGGAGCCATTGCACGCGGACTGGCCAAAGGGCATTATATCAAAGCAGACGAAATCGCCGTATCGAATCCGAGCAACGGCAAGCTGGAGATGCTGAAAGCGGATTTTCCCGGCATCAACACAACCAACAGCAACAAAGAGGCGGCATCTGATGCCGACATCGTTATAGCGGCGGTAAAGCCGTGGAAAATGGAAGAGGTGCTGAAACCGCTCCGTCTGCGCCAGCCTCAGATTCTGGTGTCCGTAGCGGCCGGACTTACGTTCGAGAATCTGGCGCACTACGTGGATCCCGAGATGCCCCTATTCCGGGTCATCCCCAACACTGCCATATCCCTGGGCGAAAGCATGACGCTCGTTGCAGCGCGAAACGCCTCGGAAGAGCAGAAAGACCTGCTGATGAAACTCTTCAACGAAATGGGCATGGCCATGCTCATCGAAGAAAAACAGTTTGCCGCAGCCACCTCGCTCACCTCATGCGGCATCGCCTACGTGCTGAAATACATACAGGCGGCCATGCAGGCGGGCGTGGAAATGGGAATAAAGCCGCAAGACGCCATGAAGATGGTGGCTCAGACCGTGGAAGGCGCGGCCCAGCTGCTTCTGCAGAACGAAAGCACACATCCGGCACTGGAAATAGAAAAGGTGACCACTCCGGGAGGCATCACCATCAAGGGAATCAACGAACTGGAACATTCCGGATTCACTTCATCCGTCATCAAAGCATTGAAAACCAGCATATAACCTAAAAAAACGAAAGCCATGAAACGCAACATTCTCATCACGATGGGAATCCTGATTCTGACAGGTTTCGCCGTGCAGGGTTTCGTAGGAGCCATCGGAGGCCTCTTCCTCACCACGCTCGTGGGCATCGTATACGGAACGGCTAAGAAAGACAAGAAGCTGGTGAAATGGTCTGCATCGGCACTTCTGATCACCATCTTCTGCACCATGATCTGCTACTTCTGTATCATGGCGCTCAATGGAGGACACCCGGCCAAGGGCATGTGAAGCATCTACTTCACGAAGCCCTTTTTAGCCCATTTCAAACTGTTCCAGCGCTTGACGAAGATAAATGCCCGGATGTTTTCGTCAAGCAGGAATGCGCACCACATGCCTACCAGTCCCCAGCCGAGACAGATGCCGAAGAAATAGCTGAGCCCGACCGATACGGTCCATTGCACAACCAGCCCTACGTAGAACGGATAATTCACATCTCCTGCAGAACGGAGGGCATTGGTGGCGTAAATGTTCACGGCACGGCCGATTTCAACGATCACGTCAACCACAAGAACAGTCACGCCCAGACGGATAATCTCTTCATTGTCAGTCAGCCAGTCGAAGATGGCATGGCCGGAGATTGCCCAGACGCACGACAATGCCAACGACACGAGAATTGAAAGCCGCATCACGTACTTGCCGAGAAGATAGGCCGCATGAATCTTCTTCCGCCCCACCAGGTGCCCGATACAGATCGCTCCGCCTTGCGCCATGGCTATGGCGAACAAATAAACGAACATCGTCGTATTCACGGTATAGGTGCGTGTAGCCAGGGCATCGTTTCCCAGTATGTTGATAAGGTAAGTGATGACAACCTGCGAAAAGCTATAAGACATATTCTCTCCGGCAGAAGGCAGACCGACTTTCAGCAGGTTCTTCAGCTCAACCCAGGGGAAAGGACGGAAATAGGCCCGCGGAAAACGTGGGATGTGCTTGCGGAACAGGATAACGAACAGCACAACCATGCTCACGCCGCGGGAAAATGCCGTTGAAATGGCCGCGCCTTCAGCACCCAGCTCGGGCATGCCGAACTTTCCAAATATCAGCATGTAGTTGCCGATGATGTTCATCACGTTCACCAGCACCGTCACAAGCATCGGATAAACGGCCTTGTTCGCGCTCCGCAACGAAGCCGAAACGGTCAGCGAAAGGGCCTGAAAGAAAGCAAACGCTCCTACAATCTCCATGTATCCGACTCCGTATTTCAGCAATTCCGGACGCAAGCCCATCCATCCCAAAAGCGTTGGAGCGCCAAAATACAGAATCGCACTGATAACAAGCCCTACAGCCAGGTTCAGCAGCAGGGAAACTCCCACCACCTGAACCATCTTGTTGCGCAATCCGGCACCCAGATACTGGGAACACAGCACGGAAGTACCGATATTGATGACCTCGAACACCAGAAAGGCAAACATGACGATCTGATTGACCACACCCACGGCAGCCACACTCTCGTCAGAATACTGGCTCAGCATGATGGTATCCATCGCACCGAGCATCATGATCAGCAATGTTTCGATAAATATCGGGACGACCAGCTTGCGCAGCTCCGAACGGACCCGAACCGAATGTTGTTGAATAACCTGTTCCATTATCTTTGTACCAGCAATGAATTGAGCTTTTTCTCACGCCTCACATAAACCGACACACTGATGAAGCCTACCATCACAATAAACACGCCGGCCAGTGCCGGATAACGGTATCCGAGCCCCATCTCAATAGGCAGGCCGCCCACATACGCGCCCAATGCGTTGCCCAAATTGAAGGCAATCTGAACGCACGCGGCTCCCATCAGTTCACTGCCCCGCGAGTTCTGCAGAAGCAGCAATTGCTGGGGAGGGGACACGGCAAACAGGGCAGCCGTACATACTCCCATCAATGCTACGGCAAGCCAGGGCACGCCTGCAAAGAAAAAGGTTCCCAGCAGAGCAAACATCATGCACACTTGCGTAAACCTGATCACTGGAGCCAGGCCGTAGAGGTCGCCGCACTTTCCTCCTACCAGATTGCCTACGGTCATTCCCAGCCCTGCCAGCATCATGATGAGCGTCATGTTTCCGGGAGTGAACCCTCCCACATTGATCATCTGGGGAGTAACATAGCTGAACCAGCAGAACACTCCCCCATTTCCGAACATCGTGGTAAAGATAATCAGCCAGGGAGCCAGGTTCTTCAGAAAGCGGAACTGCCCCTTGAAGCCGGTGTCAGGCAATGCAGGAATCGCCGGAATCCATTTCCATATAAGAAAGAACACCAGCAGCCCCCATGCCCCATTGAACATGAAGGGGAAGCGCCACGTCACCATGTTGCTCAGCATCGTGCCGAAAGGAACTCCAAACAGGTTGGCAACGGTCATTCCTGCGGTCATCAGAGCCACCGCCTGCGAAGCCTTTCCCTTGTCAGCCACCTTTTCAGCCACAATGGAACCTGCCCCGAAGAAAGCGCCGTGCGGAAGACCCGAAACGAAACGCATGAACAGCAGCATCCAATAGTTGGGAGCAAACGCCGCACAGACATTGCCCAGAATATAAATGGCCGTCAAGCCCAAAAGTATTTGCTTCAACGGACGAGTACGGGCCACCGCTACCATCAACGGCGCGCCGACACACACGCCGACAGCGTATGCGGAAATGAAATGACCTGCTTCAGGAATGCTTATATTCAAATCGTGGGCCACATTTGGCAATATCCCCATCATGACAAATTCTGCTATCCCCAGCCCCAACGTACCGGAGGCAAGCGCCAACAAACTTTTCTTCATCGATTATTCCTTCTGATTTTTCAGCGTGCAAAATTACGCCAAATTTTGTCCCGATAAACCGGGAAGGCGATTTCTTGACATAAATCAAAAAGAAGTGTGAAAGCCGCGAAGTTCATTCCTCAACTGGTGCGCATGGCCAGCCGTCATCGCATCAAGAAGCTCCCAGAAGCGGGGACCGTGATTCATTTCTTTCGTATGTGCCAGCTCGTGAAGAATCACATAGTCCATCAGATGCGACGGCACCAGCATCAGATAACACGACAGGCTGATAGTCTTTGCCGCCGTACAGCTCCCCCATCTGGAACGCGCTCCCGTAATCCTCACCTTACGGTAAGCAAGCCCGTAACGTCCAGCCCACTCGCTTACCAGCGGAGGAAGGATTTCGGCCGCCGATTTCTTCAGTGCACGAAGAATGGCACCGCGCACAAGTTTCTGCACTTCTTTCAAAGAAAAGTCGGTATCGTGCGGACAATAGATTTTCATTTCGCCGGAATCCGTCTGACGGACCGTGAAACATTTGAGCCTGCTCGGCTCAAGAGAAAGCCGGAAGCATTCAGCCTCAATTCTGAAATCGAAATCAACCGGCTTTGCCGCCACCCTGCTGTATTGCTCCAACAAGTCTTCACGGTGCTGGGAGATGACCTGCAGCACCCGCTCGATTTTTGTGTAGGGCGGCACAGTCACCTGCAATCCTTCAGGCTTCACACGCACCGTGATGTTGCGCATTCTGCGGCGCAGGGCCAACGTGATGCGCCCGAAATCCTTATCCTCAATATAACGTTTTGCTGACATAACGCGGCAAAGTTAGAAAAATACGCCATAACCGATAACAAGATAAGCGGAAAAACGATAACTTTGCGCGGAAAAAACAACAAGTCAAGATTATGGAACTGCCCAAAGATCCGATGATGCTTTACAGCTTCATCAATATGAAACTCAGAGATTTCTATCCTTCACTGGATGCGCTTTGCTCAGACCTGAATGTCAGCAAGGACGAAATAGTCAAGAGCCTGAAAGAGGCGGGCTTCGAATACGATGCCAAGCAAAACAAGTTCTGGTAATTTCCAGCCGGAATAAAATCGGGAGAAATCTGACACATTAAAAAAGGCTGCCCATCCGGACAGCCTTTTATCTTTGTTATAAGGTGTATAGACTTAATTCTATCAGCACTGAGCCAACTTGCCGTCAGAACCCAGAACGTTAAGAATTTTATGTTTGTACATCTTTTCCATTTCGTCACGAGCCGGACCCAGGTATTTGCGAGGATCGAATTCAGCCGGTTTTTCAGCGAATACTCTGCGGACAGCTGCAGTCATAGCCAAACGAGAGTCTGAGTCGATGTTGATCTTGCAAACAGCAGACTTGGCAGCCTTACGCAGCTCTTCTTCCGGAATACCGATAGCAGCTTCCAGCTTGCCGCCATACTGGTTGATCATATCTACATATTCCTGAGGAACTGAAGAAGATCCGTGAAGAACGATAGGGAAGCCCGGCAGTTTTTCCATTACAGCGTCCAATACATCGAATGCCAATGGAGGAGGAACCAGACGTCCGGTCTTCGGATCCAGGTGGCACTGTTCGGGTTTGAACTTGTAAGCACCGTGAGAAGTACCGATTGAGATTGCCAGAGAGTCGCAGCCTGTGCGTGTAGCAAAATCAATAACTTCTTCAGGGTTAGTATATGTATGGTGTTCTGCAGAAACTTCATCTTCTACACCGGCCAATACGCCCAGCTCGCCTTCAACCGTTACATCAAACTGATGAGCATATTCAACGACTTTCTTAGTCAAAGCAACGTTTTCTTCGTAAGGCAGATGAGAACCGTCAATCATTACAGAAGAGAAGCCGAGGTCTACACAAGATTTGCAGAGTTCGAAAGAATCTCCATGGTCAAGGTGAAGAACGATTTCAGGATGTTCGCAACCCATTTCCTTAGCGTATGCTACAGCACCTTCAGCCATGTAACGCAGCAAAGTCTGGTTTGCATAGTTACGTGCGCCTTTAGATACCTGAAGAATAACCGGAGATTTAGTTTCAACAGAAGCCTTGATGATAGCCTGCAACTGTTCCATATTGTTGAAGTTGAAAGCCGGAATAGCATAGCCACCCTTAATTGCTCTAGCAAACATATCTCTAGTGTTTACCAGACCTAAATCTTTGTAATTAACCATTGTTGTAAATATTATAGTTGTTAATAAATGATTTCCGTATGCAAATGTAGCAATAAAAGTGGAACAAGCGCGTTCCGCGAAAAAGAAAATATGTCTGACAACACATATTGTTGACATAAATCATTACATTTTTACAACTGAGAAACACAGATGCAAAGTGTATATTGCAATTGACAAACCACAAATGCATTAGGATATGGACTCTATATAAGGACGGATTCTTTTAAAAGAAAAAGAGGAAACATGCGCCCACATTTCCTCTGAAAGCTCTTCAGGTTGGACTTGAACCAACGACCCTCTGATTAACAGTCAGATGCTCTAACCGACTGAGCTACTGAAGAAGATAAAGTATTCGAAAAAAGCTCTTCAGGTTGGACTTGAACCAACGACCCTCTGATTAACAGTCAGATGCTCTAACCGACTGAGCTACTGAAGAAGATAAAGCATTCAGAAAAAAGCTCTTCAGGTTGGACTTGAACCAACGACCCTCTGATTAACAGTCAGATGCTCTAACCGACTGAGCTACTGAAGAAGGTTTTTCTCAATTGCGTGGCAAAGGTAGCAGGTTATTTTGAATTATGCAATATCTTCGCAAAAAAAATGTCGTTTAATACTGAAAAATATGGCATTTCGCCCCGCTTTCTCCATCACGACACTACAATTGAATGAGATTTTATGCCCGAAAAGCCATGATGAAAACAAATTAAGTTAAATATTGGCACAGTTCTACAACGGTGATTAGAATTATGTGTTTATTTGCGGTCTGTAAATTCAGAAAAAGACGGATATTATGAATACAAGAAAAACTTTGGCCGGGATTTTTACAGTTTTACTGGGATTCGGCCTGGCCAGTTTCCAGGGAAAAGAAGACGACAGGAACTTTCAGATAGCAAAGAACCTTGACTTGTTCAATGCGATTTTCAAGGAGCTGGACATGTTTTACGTAGACACCATCAAGCCGGAAGAGATGATCCAGAACGGAGTGGAAGGCATGCTTGCCCTCACAGATCCTTATACGGAATACTATCCGGAAGAAGAAGTAAGCAGCCTGAAAGAAATGACCACCGGAAAGTACGGGGGCATCGGAGCAGCCATACGCTATTATGAGGCAAAAGACCGCATCGCCGTTGTGGAGCCGACAGAAGGAATGCCTGCAGCAGAGGCCGGAGTCAAGGCGGGTGACATCATCCTCTCCGTAGGCGGAAAAGAGATGGTTCGAGGCAACATGAAACCCCAGGAGTTTTCATCCAAGGTCAGCGAGGCACTGCGCGGCGAGCCTGGAACATCATTCATACTGAAAGTCCTGCGGCCTCTGAAGAACGACAGCACTGTCCTCGAATTCCAGATTACCCGGAAAAATATCCGCACAAACCCTATCCCCTACTACGGCATGGTACGCGACAGCATCGGATACCTGTCGCTATCCAGCTTCACTGAAAATTCAGCGAAGGACTTCAAGAAAGCATTCATCGAACTGAAGCAGAAAGGAGCAAAATCATTGATCATCGACCTGCGCGACAATGGCGGAGGTTCACTGGCCGAAGCGGTAGACATTGTGAATCTTTTCGTTCCGAAAGGAAAGGAAATTGTTATAACAAAAGGAAAGTTGAAACAAGGACAAGGATCTTTCAAGACGCAAAGCGAGCCGGTCGACACACAGATTCCTATAGCCGTACTGGTGAATGGCGCCACAGCATCGGCGTCCGAAATCGTCAGCGGCTCGATGCAAGATCTGGACCGTGCCGTCATCATCGGCACCCGCACCTTCGGTAAAGGGCTGGTGCAGACCATCCGTCCGCTGCCGTACAACGGAACGCTGAAAGTTACTACATCCAAATACTATATTCCCAGCGGACGCTGCATACAGGCCATCGACTATGCAAAAAAGAATGCGGACGGCTCCGTTGCCCGTATTCCGGACAGCCTTACCCATGTTTTCCATACAGCCGCAGGACGTGAGGTGCGCGACGGCGGAGGAATACGTCCGGACATTGAAGTAAAAGGCGACCGCATCCCGAACATAGTGTTTTATCTGATGAACGACGATCTGATTTTTGATTACGCCACCCAGTATTGCTGGGACCACCCGGCACTGGCATCTGTAGATGCGTTCAAACTGACAGACCAGGATTACGAAGACTTCAAAAAGCTGGTGAAATCACGCAAGTTCACTTACGACAGACAAAGCGAAAAAGTGCTGAAAAACCTGAAAGAGGTCGCCGAGTTCGAAGGATACATGGATGAAGCAGCCGAAGAGTTCAAAGCGCTTGAAAAGAAACTGAACCATAATCTCGACAGAGATCTGGATGTTTTCGCAAAACCGATCAAAGAATATATATCACAGGAAATCGTCACACGCTATTTCTACCAGCGAGGAGCTGTAATGGAACGCCTGAAAGACGACGACGACCTGAACAAAGCGATCGAAGTCCTTACAGACACCAAACAATACGACCAGATCCTGTCAGCACCATCCGGAAAAGACAAATGACCGGAACGCCTCAAAGCAGCACCGGCGGCATTCTCCCAAGCTGACAATTGCACGGAAGAATGCCGCCGATGTTTATATACCCAGTCCTATTTCAGACCTGCATATCCGGTTCGTTAGCCTTGATCAGAGCTATCAGCTTTTCCACAGCCTGCTCTTCCGGAATGTTCTTTTCCACGCATTCCTTCTTCTTGTACAGGCTGATCTTTCCGCGGCCCGCACCGACATAGCCATAATCGGCGTCAGCCATCTCTCCCGGCCCGTTCACAATGCATCCCATAATGCCGATCTTCAGCCCGCGCATATGAGAAGTCGCCGCTTTGATACGCGCAATGGTCGACTCCAAATCATACATGGTGCGTCCGCATCCGGGACACGAGATATATTCTGTTTTTGACGTGCGCACACGTCCAGCCTGCAGAATCCCGAAAGCAATTTCATCAACCTTCATGTCGGCAATGTCATTGCCATGATTATACAAAAGGATGCCATCGCAGAAACCGTCGAAGATCAACGCGCCCATATCCGCTGCTGCCTTTATTTCCAGATCCTCAATTTCCTTTTCCTGGTAGAACTGGAAGAAGACAAGCGGATTATGCAGCCCTTCATTCATCAGCTGATGAGCTATGCCGCGAAATTCTCCCAAACGGTTCGGATGATTGCTTTGAGCCACCAGCACCACTTCCGGATGGCACTTCAGACAAGCTATAGCTTCTTCATTAAGTCCCAGATAGGATACAAACAGAAACTTCATGGCTGCACCGCAATGATGCAGGCCAACCAGCTGCTCTGTATTAAAGGCCGGCCAAACATTCTCGCTTCCGTCCCATACAGCCCCATCCACAATATAGCCGATATCTTCCCGGCGATTTCCCGGCATCGACAGCCCACAATAGATATAGTCGGGCTTGAACTGCCCGCTCACCTCCATATTGCCATTCAACCGGGCAGATATAACTACAGGCAAATGCTCGCCGCCAATATTGCGGACAGCCTGCGTATGCCGGCGCGACGGATTCGTATAGCAGAATTCCGGAGCCTCTGCCCCCGGAATATACGGATGATTCTCGCGTCCGGCGATATAGTTGACCAACTTGCGTGCCACCGGAACCTCCGCTTCTGGAGCTTCGCTCAATGACACACGGATGGTATCTCCCAATCCGTCGGCAAGCAATGCGCCGATTCCCAAAGCCGACTTGATGCGCCCATCCTCTCCGTCACCGGCTTCAGTCACTCCCAGATGCAGAGGAAAAGCCATTCCTTCCTTCTCCATCTGCTCCACAAGCAGACGCACGGTCTTCACCATCACCACCGTATTCGATGCCTTGATAGAAATGACCACATTCATGAAATCCTCCTCCACACAAATACGCAGAAACTCCATGCATGACTCTACCATGCCTTCGGGAGTGTCACCGTAACGCGACATGATACGGTCGGACAACGAGCCATGATTCACACCGATGCGGATGGCTGTATGATTTTCCTTGCAGATGTTCAGAAACGGCACGAAACGCTCACGAATCTTTTCTATCTCTTTCGCATATTCCTCGTCCGTATATTCCATTTTCTTGAACGTGCGGGGCGAATCAACATAATTTCCCGGATTGATGCGCACCTTTTCTGCATACAATGCGGCAACGTCTGCCACATTCGGATTAAAATGCACATCGGCAATCAAAGGCGTGCTGTATCCCTGCGAACGGAGAGATATATTGATATTCCTCAGATTTTCAGCTTCGCGTACACCCTGAGTGGTAAGGCGCACATACTCGCCCCCCGCTTCGACAATGCGCTTGGCCTGTTCCACACAAGCATCCGTATCCATCGTAGACGTATTGGTCATGCTCTGCAGACGGATAGGGTTAGCGCCACCCAAAGGAGTGGCGCCAACATATACTTCAATCGCCTGACGGCGAAAATAATTGAAATAGTCCATCAATTGAATCAATTTGTCTTATAAGCGTATTTTACTTCCTTCAACTCTTCGTTGGCCTTTACGATCTTGTTTTTCAGCCCTTCCTTATAAGCCGCAAATTTCCCGGACAGTTCCTCGTCTGCCAAAGCCAGCATCTGGACAGCCAGAATAGCCGCGTTCATCGCTCCGTTGATGGCAACCGTAGCTACAGGTATTCCCGGAGGCATCTGCACTATCGAATAAAGCGCGTCCACTCCATCCAGCGCAGCTCCCTTCACAGGAACGCCGATAACCGGCAATGTCGTATTGGCTGCAATGACTCCCGGAAGTGCAGCTGCCATTCCGGCGGCCGCAATGATCACTTTGATGCCTCGTCCGGCAGCCTCTTTCGCAAACTTCTCCACCTCGACAGGAGTGCGGTGGGCCGAAAGAGCGTTCATCTCAAAAGGCACCCCCATTTCATCAAGCAGCTTGGCAGCCTTCTCCATAACCGGAAGATCCGACGTGCTGCCCATAATGATACTTACAATCGCTTTCATTCAGCAGTTTCTGTTTTTTTTATTGTTCGTTGATAATTCCTTTATATGCTTCCGCATCGAGCAATCCTTCCATTTCTGACACATCCGACGGACTGAGCTTGATCAGCCATCCTTCGCCATACGGATCTTTGTTCACGAGCTCCGGATGCTCTTCCAGTTCCGGATTCACTTCAAGCACCTCTCCTCCTACCGGAAGGAACAGGTCGGAAACCGTCTTTACAACTTCGATCGTTCCAAAGACCTCTCCTTTTTCCAAAGTTTCACCTTCGGTTGTTATGTCCACAAAAACAATGTCGCCCAACTGCTCCTGAGCATAATCTGTTATTCCGACATAGGCGACGTCACCGTCGATACGAATCCATTCATGTTCGCTGGTGTACTTGACATTGGTTGGAAATTCCATGATGATATAGTTTTTAAAGTTAATATTGACATTCAAATAAACAAAATTCCGATGACTCCACAAAACAATCCGATAAAAAATCCTCCGGCAACTTCATTCAGCGTATGCTGGCGCACGATAATCCGCGCCGAGCCAAGAAGCCCGGAAAGCAGAATGAAAAAGCAAAGCCAGCCGATGGGGTTGAAGCGGAAGATGAAGCTGTAAGACAGCAGTCCGCCCACCATCATGCCGCTGCTGGCCATGTGCGTGCTGATTTTCCAGCGGAAATTGACGGCCGAGCAGATAACCATGCAAATCAAGGTAGCCATCACAATCCCGCTCATGTAGCGCGGAAGATGAATCCTGTACATTGCTATAAGGCAGGCCACATAGCTGATTATCGTCATGAAGTAAGGCACGTAGCGTCTTTTCCGGGCGCCAAGCTCATACAAAGTCCATCCGTTGATCTTCTGGAACAGGTAGATGCCGAGCATCGGGACAAAAATGGTAAAACAATAGACAAGTCCCAAAACCGCCAGCTTATATTTCAGCGGCATGATGTTCAGGTATGTAAAGAAGAAGAGCAGCACAAAGGCAAGAAAAGGAACCATAAACGGCGTGAAAATGGCAGAAACAATCTGCGAAGCCATAACCAGCTTCCCGTCCGCTTCATGCCGTTCCCGCTCCCTGCCATGCTCATGATAGGTGAGTTCGTCAGGTATATTCGTTGTTACTCTTTCTTCCATAGGCTTATCTTCTCAACCGTGCCACCGGTATGTTCAGTTGCTGGCGATATTTAGCCACGGTACGCCGCGCGATAGGATATCCCTTTTCCTTCAGCATGTCTGCCAGTTCGTCGTCGGTATAAGGCTTCGCCTTGTTTTCTCCGTCCACGCATTCCTTCAAGATGCGCTTGATTTCGCGCACCGACAGTTCCTCGCCGCTTTCAGTCGTATACCCGTCGCTGAAGAAGAACTTCAGCGGATAGATTCCGAAGTTGGTCTGCACATACTTGCTGTTGCTCACCCGCGAAACGGTAGAAACGTCGAGTTTCGCCCTTTCTGCCACATCTTTCAGAATCATCGGCCTCAACAACGACTCGTCGCCTTCCTCGAAGAACGGCCTCTGCAAGTCGATGATCGCCTGCATGGTGCCCATCAATGTCTGCTGCCGTTGCTTCACCGCGTTGATGAACCCCTGGGCAGCGTCCACTTTCTGCTTGAGGAACATGAAGGCATCCTTCGACTCCTTGCTCTGGTTTGCCTTGTTGCGGGTATGCTCGTCAAGCATGTCTGCAAACTCCCGGCTCAGGCGCAGTTCAGGAACATTCCGGTTGTTCAGGCTTAAAGTGATCGAGCCGTCGTCCCCCGTTTCCACGATGAAGTCGGGCACAATCTGCTGCAGGTTTTTCCCTATAGCCTCTCCCATCGAGCTTCCCGGACGCGGATTCAGCTTGGTCAGTTCAGCGACCGCCTCGTTATATTGCTGCTCCGTAATGTTCAGCTTCTGAATGATTTTCTCCTTGTTCTTCTTGGTAAAGTCGTCACAGCACTTGCTGATGATGTCATACTCAATCTGCTTGAGCGGAGAATCCTCTTTCCGTTTGATCTGGAGCAGCAGGCACTCCTGCAGGCTGCGCGCTCCGATTCCCGCCGGGTCAAAATCCTGAATGACCGCAAGCACACGCTCCAACTGTTCCGGAGTTGTATAGACTCCCTGATAAATGGCCAGTTCGTCAGCAAGCGTATCGGTCGACTTGCGCAGCAGCCCGTCATCGTCCAGCGACCCGATGAGATACTCGCCCAACTGTTTCTCTTCCGGCGTGAGATGCTGCATGTCAAGCTGCTCTTTCAAGGTTTCATAAAAAGAAACCGTATCCGAGAAGGGTATGTCTTCTGCCTTGTCGTCCTTCGAGCGATTGTTCTCCTGAAGCTTGTAGTCCGGAATGTCATCTTCCGTGCGGTAATCGCCCAAAGAGATATCCTCGCCCATATCCGTATTGGGAGAGCCGTCTTCATCCTTCGTATTATAGTCTTCATCAAAATCGTCTTCCGTTCCGGATATTTCCTTGCCCTCTTCCAAAGCCGGATTGTCCAGCAATTCGGCATGTATGCGTTCTTCCAGCTCTACAGTGGGCAGCTCCAACAGCTTGACAGCCAGTATCTGCTGGGGTGAGAGTGTCTGCACCTGCTGCTGTGCCTGTGTCTGAATCTGACGTGAACTTTGTGCCATTTGGTTATTCCTGTTAGTTGGTAGTTGAATGCAAAAATAATAATTTAAAATGAATATCGGCATTCATGCGGACAAAAAGAAAAAAGCCCCCGTCATCGCAACCTCTTCACTGGAGTGATACGATCTCCTCACTGCAATGATACGATCTCTTCACTGGAGTGATGCGAACGTATCACTCCAGTGAAGAGATAAAAATGACGGGATATCGCCAAAGAAGTCCGGCAGAAGTCAATAATTGAAGCTGCTTCCGCCCAAAAACTCGCGCAACAGAGAGGTGGGAGGCAGCTCGCTGTCCTGCACAGAAACGAAGTAATCGAGGAAACGCAGCAAGCGATAAGCCTCCGAGTATTCCGGGCTGCGCTTGGGCACTTTCCGCAGCACCGGCTCCACATGGTCTTTCAGAACCGGAAGTTCGAAGAGCAGCGCCGAATTGAACATTGCGTCCGCATTTTCCTGGTAAGGGAATATCCATTTCTGCTCTCCGGCACGCACACTGGGCCAGCGGGCTATTGTGGCCTCGGCCGAGTAGTTGCGGTATTTATAGTCGCGGATGATGCGGCGCAGCAGGCGGTTGTCCGTCGTCGGTATGTAGTTGTGATTGTCCAGCAGAATGGTTGTCAGCGCCGACACATAGATCTTATACTTGTTTTCGGCCGGGATACGGGGAGTCAGGGCAGGATTCAGCGCATGAATCCCTTCCAGAATCAGAACCATGTTGTCGTCAACACGCAGCTTCTTTCCGCTCATCTCGCGCTTGCCCGTTGTGAAGTTGAAGCGCGGAAGTTCGATTTCCTTCCCTTCGATCAGCGCATTCATCTGCTCCTCAAAAAGAGGCAGGTCGAGGGCATAGAACGACTCAAAGTCGTGGTTCCCTTCTTCATCCAGCGGAGTGTCTTCGCGGTTCACGAAATAGTCGTCCAGCGAAATGGGATAAGGCCTCATGCCGTTCGTTATCAGCTGGATGCTGAGCCTCTTGCTGAACGTCGTCTTGCCGGAAGACGAAGGGCCTGATATGAGCACCAGCTTCACGCGCTTCCCGTTCTGGCTGCGGCCGGCTATCTCGTCCGCTATCTGAGCGATTTTCTTCTCCTGCAGCGCTTCCGAAACGTTGATAAGCTCGGTTGCCCGCCCCTCACGGCATACAACGTTCAAATCTCCCACGGTACTGATCCCCAGAATCTGGTTCCAGTGATGGTATTCCTGAAACACATCGAGCATCTTTTCCTGCTTCACCACGTCCTCCAGCTTTTCGGGGTCCGTCTTGTTGGGAATGCGCAGCAGCAGTCCGTCGTAATATTTCACGATATCGAAACGGCTGATAAAGCCCGTGCTCGGAACAAGGCTGCTGTAATAGCAGTCCACCGTATCGCCCAGACGGTAATAATAAGAGTAAAGCTGGCCCGAGGTGGCAAGCAGCTTCGCCTTGTCAAACATCCCCCGTTCTCCGAACAGACGGACAACATCGTCCGTATGGCATTCCGTGCGGACAAAAGGAATGTCGGCGTCAATAATCTCCTGCATCCGCTGCTTGATGCGGATGGCATCGTCCAGGCCGATGGAGCGGTCGATGTGAAGCTTGCAGAAATATCCCTTCGAAATGGGATGCTCCAGCGTAACGCTTCCGGCAGGATAGAGGTCGTCTACCGCCTTTGCCAGGATAAACACCAGCGAACGTACATACGTACGCATACCCGAATCGCTTGTGATGTCAAGAAACTCCACATCCTTATTGAAATAGACACGGAAAGTAAGGCTTTCCACTTTGTTGTTCACTTTCGCACTCACAGGCCCGTAAGGCATTTGCAGGCCGAATCCGTCATAGATGTCCAGCAGAGAGCTCCCTTCGGGGAATTCTTTGGTCTGACCGTTGTTTTTACAGTAAATCTGCAGCATAATTTTTTCCGTATTGCTATCAAGAGCACATTAATCGGGTGTCAAGTTAGTCATTTTTCTGCTGCCCGCATCAGCCTCCGCCCTCCTAATGGCACGCACGGCATCCATTTTATGTTTTTTTAGCGGAACGGGTTTTTCAGGCCGTCATTTGCACTTTGAAGAATCTTTCTTATTTTTGTCCCCGATACCATTCGAACACATTTTGTCAAGAGATATTATGAAAACAACATGCACCCTTTGCTGGCTATTGCTCTTTTTCTTGTCCGCCCGCGCCGACAATGCAAGCCTTGACCAGTTCCAAACACAGCTCAAACACGCGCTGGATGCCGGAAACAGCGACAGCATTGCCGCGGCATATTGCAGGATGAGCGAATATTATGTATACCGCAACTCCGACTCCGCGCATTTCTTCTGCAAGGAAGGACTGAAATATGCCGACAAGAACAAGCCCGAACCTTACCTGACACTGATAAACAATCTGGCAGACACCTACTTCTCTGCCGGAAAGATGGACATCGCCACCCAGCTCTTCCTTTCGGCAGACAAAGAAGCGGTGCGCCTCGCACACAGCCGCATGTTCCGCGTGTCTGTCCTCACATCAACCGGAGTGACCTACCGGAGGCGTGAAATGCCGGATTCCGCCCTGTTCTACTACAACAAGGCGCTCGGGCTGCTGGAAGGAGAGGAAAATTCCATTTCCGAAGAAATCCATCTGCTGACCAGCATCGCCGTGCTCTACGCCAACACATCCCGGCTTTCGGAAGCCGAAAACTATGTGCGCCGAGCCATGAAAAAGGCAGAGAAATGCGACGACATGGATATGACACTCTATGCGGCCGCAACCGCAGGAAGCATCTTCATCCTGCAAAAGAACTATGCGGAAGCGTCCCGGGTTATCCTTCCGGTTCTGGAGAAAGCCCGGCAGCAGCAGAAGCCGAAGTTCGAGCTGAAGTGCCTTACGTTCCTGCTGAGCATTTTCCGCCAGACAAACAATAAAGATTCGATCAATCACTACATGAAAGAAGCCGACAGGGCCGCGGCACTTCTCCCCGAAAATTCGACGGAGGTCATGGGATACCGTGAAACGCAGTTCCAGATTCTCTCTTCATTGGGAAAATATCGGGAAAGCCTGGCCATACAGCACCGCATCCTGAAAGAAGGAAGCCAGAACATACAGACTCCTGTCGACAACCTGTATAAGCTAATGGCACGCAACTATGCCAAACTGAACGAATACAGACAGGCCGCTGCATACTATGAGAAATGCATCGCCGCATCCGACAGCCTGCGGAAAGAAGCCATTGACGCAGAACTCTCGGAGCTGACCGTAAAATACGAAACACAAGAAAAAGAACTTGAAATAGCCCGGCTCAACGAAGAGCAGCTCAGCCAGAAAGCCCAAACGATGAGATGGACCCTCGCAGCCATCGGACTTTCCGGCATCTTGCTTTTACTCGCCTTATGGTATGCATTGAGCCGCCGGCACGCCAAAAGAAAAGAAGAGCTGAATGTGGCACGGAGCTATATCGAAGGACTGGAACAGGAACGGGCCAGACTTGCCAAGGAGCTGCACGACGGAGTGTGCAACGACCTGCTGGGCATAGGCCTCCAACTTCAGGCACTGCCCATACCCGAAGATTCCAGAAACTATCTGCTGAATCTTACCGAACAAATACGCGAAGACGTAAGGTCTGTGTCGCACGAACTTATGCCGCCCAAATTCCAGCACACAACACTCGATGAAATGGCGGAAGCCTATATTGCCCGGTTCCACATGCCTCATTCCATACAAGTAACGATGAACAAGGAATGCAAAGGAAAAGAATGGAACGAAATCCCGGAACGGACGGCTTACGAAACTTACCGCATCATGCAGGAACTGCTTTCGAACATCGTCCGCCACGCCAATGCCACCAAGATAGAAATCGGCCTGCTGCTTGAGGAGCATACGCTGACCCTTCGCATCAAAGACAACGGAAACAGAACCGGCAAATGCCCCGAAGCTGCAAATGCCGGCGGCATCGGACGGACAACGATTGCCGAGCGGATTAAAATTACCGGCGGAACGTTCGCGGAAGAAACGGATGCGGACATGCAGACTTTTACACTTACAATTCCCTTATAATCATCAAAATAAATCAAAGCCGACAAGCAAAATCACCGTTTTCCATGATTTCTGTTATAAGAAAATTAACGTTCTTTGCAATTGTATAAAAACCATTGTCTAACATAAAGAACAGAAACATGAAAAAGTTATTGCTACAGGGCATTTGCCTTATTTTAATGCTTGCCGGGGCAGGATGTTCGGAAGAAGAGGAAACAATCAAGAGTCTGATCCTTACAGAAGGAACGCAAACCACACAGACCGTCTATGCCGACCAGACATCCGGCACGGGAGGAGGAATAAGCTTTACGGCCACCACAGACTGGACGGCAACCGTAACTGACGTGACTTCAAGAGCAGAAACTGGTTCAGCAACGTGGCTTACATTGAGCCAATACAGCGGAGGACCGGGCGAGTATACACTGACGCTGACCCTCACAACGAATCTGACGGGAAGCACACGCAAGGCGCAGATTGAAATCCGTTGCGGCAACGATGTGATAACCATCACCGTAGAGCAGAGGGCGGAGAACGCTGACGGCAATATGCCGGAAGCACCCATCGAGAGCGTAACCTATCCGGCCAAAGTCAGCAAGATTTCCTACAGGCCGAGCTGCTGGAGCGAATACACAGGATCAGACGATGACCTTAATTTTGACCTTGAGTTCAAGTATGATTCAGAAGGACGCGTAGCTGAATACATCTATTCAATCAATGATTCGGACTATCTGGGAAAGATGACCACTTCTTTCGACTACAGCATCGTGGGAGAGATACGGGCAACAGAAAAGTTCAATGATAGCGATGAAGAGCATTACACGCTGGTATTGGGAAGCAACGGATATGTATCGAAAATGGAAACGAAAGCTACAGACTATAATCCGGCCATCACTTACAATTTCTCATACGATGATACTGACCATCTCTCGGAAATCACATGGGAAACATCGTATGGCTCTCAATACAGCTTGAAATATACTTACAAAAACGGAGCTGCCGAATACACCTACTTGTGGTATGATGACAGCACCAGCGGCCGTCGGGAAGAAAATGAGAACAAATACGGCACAACTCCAAACAACACGCTCAACATCGACCCGAACATCCTGTTTGAAAGTATGGAATATCCATCATACACTAGCGACGGGCCTGAATGCCTTGATTATCTGGCCTTGTTAAGATTCATCGGGAAACGGAGCGACTATTATGTATCTCACCACGAAGACGAAATAGCATATGAATCTGAAATGGCGCAAGGCTATCCGGCAGAAATGATCGGAAAAAAAATCCGTAAGACTTACAGTACATCCGATTTAGATACTGATGATCTGGCTTATGACTTAAGCGAAAACGGACGAATCAACTCCATTACAAAGACAGAGCATGTCACTAAGAAAGAATGGGAATACTATATAAAGGTATTAGACAGACTGCTCTATCCGGAAGATCCGGAAAGGGGATATGATTACGAAAGAGTAGAGGGAAGCGACAAGCTCATAAGCACCTCTAACGGAACGAACACCTATACCTATACATTCACTTACACCAACTAAAAAAATCCTTCTCCATCCTCTTCTTGAAAAGGGGATGGAGAAGAACAACTGCAGCCAATACTGCTATGACCATTTCTTCTGATAGGAACGGTGGCCATAAAAGACAACGATCACAAAGCAGATAAACGGCAATACAAACGACAAATTGACGGACGGCATCCCCCACAATTCATGCAAATCAATAATGGAAGCTTGAAGCGGAGGAAGTATTGACCCGCCCAAGATAGCCATAATCAGGCCAGCGGCCCCGAATTTGGCATCCTCTCCCAGTCCTTTCAAAGCAATCCCGTAGATTGTGGGAAACATCAAAGACATGCAGGCTGATACACCTACGATACAATACATGCCGAGAATGTTCTGAAAAAACATCACTCCAAGCGTAAACAGAGCCGCGCCAATACCCAACGCCCGCAACAGCTGCCCGGGATTGAAGAAACGCAGCAAAAAAGTGCAGACGAAACGGCTCACGCAGAATACCGCCATAGCAAGAATATTAAACTTCTGAGAACGCACCTCAGCCATCTGTTCGGCCATCCCCATATCCATAAACAAACGGGTTCCGTACTGAATGATAAACGTCCAGCACATAATCTGCGCACCCACGTAAAAGAATTGTACGATTACTCCCTCACGGTAACGCTGAACCTTGAAAAGACGTTTCAGCGTAGGGATGAAGTCTATCTTCCCCGAACCATCCCCATTCTTAGGCATTTTTATCAGACGGATCAGTATCAGCACGCAAAGCGTAGCCAACCCTATCACCAGATAAGGAGCAATAAGTGTAGACAAGTCTGCATCGCGTACGGCCTCAAATTCGCTGTCTGAAAGCAAGGCCCTTCCTTCCGTATCCAGCGGATGCAGCCGGCGCTGAATAAATTCCATCGCCACATACATGCCCAGCAAAGCCCCCATCGGATTAAACGCCTGAGCCAGATTAAGACGACGCATAGCCGTTTCTTCCGCCCCCATGGAAAGGATGTAGGGATTGCAACTGGTTTCAAGGAAAGACAGTCCGCAAGTCAATACAAAATAGGCTATAAGGAAAGGATAATAATCGCCGGTCATTTTGGCAGGGAAGAACAGGAACGCTCCCAAAGCATACAGCCCCAGTCCCAGCATGACACCGGCCTTATAAGAATAACGGCGTATGAACATGGCTGCCGGAAAGGCCATGGCAAAATAGCCTCCATAGAAGGCAACCTGCACGAGTGTACCTTCCGTGACGCTCATGCGAAAGATTTTGGAAAAAGCTTTCACCAAAGGGGTAGTAATGTCATTGGCAAATCCCCACAAGGCAAAACAGCTCGTGATGAGCACGAAAGGAATTATGGCTGCCCACGAGCCGTCCCCGACTACGGGTATTTTACGAGTGCTTTTCATGGTTTGTTTTCTTTTAGTTTAGATTTTATTTATAGAAAGAGGGGCTTCCCTGAGCCAGTTTGCCGGGAAACGACAGTCCTCAAAAGATATCCCTCCATCCGCCTGCTAATTTATCGCATGAACATCATTTTTGTTTTCAATCACTCCGCAGGCTTCAGCCTGTACCAGGATATTGCCTACAGCCGTCGCTTCTACCGGACCTGAAATGACCGGAATGCCCAACGCTTCTTCCGTAAGCCGGTTAAGCAAACGATTCCGGCACCCTCCGCCGATAATATGCAGGCATTCCACCGGACGGGGGAGCAACGCATTCAAACCGGCCAATCCCTCGCGATAGCGTACAGCCAGCGACTGCAACACGCAGCGCACATATTCTCCCTGCGTAACCGGCACCGTCAGGCCGTGCGACCGGCAATAAGAAACAATAGCAGCTTCCATATCATCCGGATGCCGGAAATCAGGAGCGTCTACATCAATACAAGGAACATCCGTCACTTTCTCTGCCTCAGCTATCAGAAAGTCATAATCAGCCTGCAATCCTTTGGCGGTCCATTGACGGACAAGACATTGCAAAATCCATAAGCCGGTAATATTCTGAAGGAAACAGATATTCCCGCCTACTCCGCCTTCATTGGTAAACCCTGCAACCCGAGCATTTTCGGTCAATAAAGGTTCATCCATTACGATGCCCAGCAACGACCATGTGCCGGAACTGAGAAACGCACTTACTTTCCCTTTCCGGAAAGGAACAGCATAAACCGCACTTGCCGTATCATGCGACCCCACCGATATGATCTTGACTGATGCAGGCAAGCCCACTTCTGCCGCGACATCCGGACATAAGGTGCCACGCACTGATCCAGGCATCAACAGTTTATCTTCGAAAAGATGAGCCGGAAGACCTAATCCTTCAACCAACGGACGGCTCCACTCACGCCGTTCAGCATCCAGCATTTCGGAAGTCGAGGCAATGGTATATTCATTCCCCGGAACTCCTGTCAGATAATAGGCGAACAAATCCGGCATAAACAAGAGGTGACGTGCTTCCTGCAGCCATGCCTTATTCTCCTTTTTGAGCGCATAAAGCTGGAACATTGTATTGATCGGCATCACTTGAATGCCCGTTTCCGCATAATGCGCTGCAACATCGATCCGACCAAACACCTCCTCCGGCACATGCTCCGTAAACGCATCCCGATAGCAAACCGGATTTCCCATCAGGTTACCGGCAGCATCTACCAGGCCGAAATCCACTCCCCACGTATCAATGCCTATGCTCAAGATATCCGTATATTTCGCGGCGGCCCGGCGCAAGCCTTCCTTCATTTCTTCAAATAGAGCCGGGAAATCCCAATACAAATGACGGCCGATGCGTATCTGACGGTTGGAAAAGCGATGCAGTTCGTCCAGCACCAGCTGACCGTCATTCACCACACCCGCAATCACGCGGCCACTCCCGGCTCCAAAATCAACTGCTAAAAAAGTACTCATTGCTTCTTGTTCAGAATGTAATTTTCCAAATCTTCGATTTCAGCCTGGTTCAGCACCTCATAAGAGCCTCCAGACAAAACGATGATACGGCAAGCCATCTCAAAGAACATGGCCCGTTCGAACACCTCGTCAAACCCTTTTCCGCATACAACCTGTCCATGCTTGCGCAACAGGCAAGAATTATGATTTGCCAAAGCTTTCTTTACATGCTCTGCCAGTTCGGGCGAACCCGGACGGAAATAAGGAATGACCGGTATTTCGCTGCCCACATGGCAAGGTATCTCCGCCGTGACATTGAAGTCTGCCGGCATGTCTTTCATACAAGCCACAGCCGTTGCATAAGGTGACTGAAAATGCAGCACTACGTCTACATCCGGACGTTCGCGCATGATTCCCAGGTGAAAGCCGCTTTCCATAGAAGGCCTCACGCCGTTCAGCACCTCTCCCGTAGACACATGGCACACAGACACCTGGTCTTTCCTCAATGAAGGCACCCACGAACCGGTTCCCGAAACGAGAGCCTCATCTCCAATGCGCCATGAAATATTGCCGCTGCTGCAAATTGTCAACCCTGCATCACCCACACGGTGTGCCTGCTGTATGAACTGTTCAATCTGTTCGTTAGAAATCATCTTCATCTCCTCCTTTCATTACTTGTAAATGGGTCCGTATGCAGCACATGCGCGATAATCAGCCCCTTCCTTATCCATTCCAAAAGCATTCCATGCAGCCGGACGGAAAATCTTGTCGTCCTCTACATTGTGCATACATACCGGTATACGAAGCATGGAAGCCAAGGTTATCAGATCCGCTCCGATATGTCCATAGCTGATAGCACCATGGTTAGCCCCCCAATTGTTCATTACAGAATAAACATCACGGAAAGCCGGCTTGCTGCACAAACGCGGAACAAACCAGGTTGTAGGCCACGTAGGATCTGTACGTTTGTTGAGCACCTCAAATATTTCAGGATCTACATCAGCCGTCCATCCCTCGGCTATTTGCAGCACCGGTCCAAGTCCCTTTATCAGATTCAGGCGCGACATGGTGACAGGCATTCCACCTTTCGACAAGAAATTGCTGGAGAAACCTCCTCCACGGAAATAGTCACGGTCGGCCGGAAGCCAGTTCGTTGCTTTCAGACAAGCCTCTGCGTCCTGTTCCGTCATCTCCCAGCAAGGCTTCATGCAAGGTTTCCCGGCTGCATCCGTACTTGCTCCTGTGGCGTCCAGCGTTGTGGCACCCGAATTGATCAGATGAATCATACCGTTCGAGGCAATACCCGTCAGTTCCTTTCCCGTTACGCGTTTCACGGCTTCCGGACTCCAATAGGTACGCACATCGCTGAACATCTGCCCGCATCCTGTCAGCAAATTGCCAAACAGCATTGCTACGGCATTGCAAGAATCATTCTCTGTAGCCAACACATAAGCCTTTCTTATGCCGTTCCAGTCAAACGTGCTGCACATCAAAGCCTCCGTAAAGTCACCGTTCGGCTTCCAGTCCGTCCACTGGCGCTGTCCCTGGAAACCGGCAGCAATGGCATGATGGCCGATAGCCTCCTCTTTAAATCCCAGTTCACGCAGTTTCGGATTGCCCTGCATCAGATCTCTGACAATCAGAGTCATTTTCACGACAAATTCCCAGTCGGCATCCTTCTGTTCCCGAGTCTTCTGCCGTTCAGGACGATTCTTGTCCCATCCTTCGTTCGACTTGCAGTACTTTTCAGTCCAGGCCATCGCCTTTTCAAACTCTTCATGATCATAAATGCCTTCGTCCATACGGCGCAGGATTTCCGTTTCATCCACGCTTTCGTTCCGCATGCCCAAATATTCCTGGAAGAAGTTCTGGTCTACAATACTTCCCGCAATGCCCATACACTGGCTTCCGACAGACAGATAGCTCTGGCCGCGCATTTGTGCAACGGCAATGGCTGCACGTGCCCAACGCAATATCTTCTCCGCCACATCATCCGGAATCGAATTGTCATCTGCATCCTGTACGTCATGTCCATAAATGCCAAATGCAGGAAGTCCCTTCTGGGCATGGCCAGCCAACACTGCCGCAAGGTATACAGCTCCCGGACGTTCCGTTCCGTTAAAACCCCACACGGCTTTCGGCCAGTAAGGATTCATATCCATCGTTTCTGATCCATAGCACCAGCAAGAAGTGACAGTAATCGTTGCACCGACACCCTCACGCTCAAACTTCTCGGCGCAAGCGGCACTTTCACCGACACGGCCTATCGTTCCATCGGCTATTACACACTCTACCGCCTTGCCATCGGCATACTTCACCTGAGATGAAATCAAATCAGCCACGGCCTGAGCCAACTTCATTGTCTTTTCTTCCAGACTCTCGCGGACACCTCCTTGCCGACCGTCTATGGTCGGGCGGATTCCAATTTTAGGATACTTGCTCATAATATAAGAGATTTGTTGTTAATTTTGAACTGTAATGCAAAATTAGACGTTCCAGCCATTTACGAATGACACGAATCCGACATTCAATAGGACAATATCGACTTCCTGCTTTTTCTTTGCCGAAAAAAAGCGCACCCGCTTATGCATGGGCAAAAGCCTTTTGACTATCTTTGCATATCACCAGCGGAGAAACAAAATGAACAACGACATAGACCAGATGCATTTTCTTGTTCTTCACATAGGAGAAGCCTACTGCCTGAACAACTGGAACTACAAAAACATATGCAGTCCCTTTACGCGCATGTATTACGTAACGGAAGGACATGCCCAGATCGTATTGCCCGACAAGACACAGGACTTGTATCCGGACTTCATGTATATTGTGCCGGCCTTCACTCCGCACAGCTATATCTGCCGGGAGGAATTCCGGCACTACTACATCCACATTTACAACGAATCGGGGCACGATATCCTTGAAGACTGGATACTGCCGACAGAAATAAAAGCCGAGAAAGGGATACTTTCCCGCATCAAGAAACTGCATGAGCTATGCCCGGAAATGGAACTTACGCAGACAGACCCGAAATTCTATGACAACAATTCCACACTGAACAAGAACATTCTGAAGAACAAGCAGAGGGAATTATACGCAAGAGTGGAGTCGCGCGGAATAATCTACCAGCTTCTGGCACAGTTCCTGCATCTTGCCCAGCCCAAACAATACGTAAGGGACGAGCGCATCACCAAAACGCTGGAGTATATCCGCATGAATCTGAACAGCCATCCCGACCTCGATGCGCTGGCAGCCGTTTCGTGCCTTTCGAAAGACCACTTGATCAGACTGTTCAAAAAAGAAATCAACATGACTCCACTGGCATACATCAATAAAAAGAGAATCGAAAATGCCCAGCTCAAACTGGTAACTGAAACCACACCGATAAAAGAAATCGCCTACCAGCTGGGATTTGAAGACCAGACCTATTTCAACCGCATGTTCAAGAAAATGACAGGACTGACACCCATGAACTACCGCAAAAGCTTCCATGACACCGGACTGTAAGAGCTGCTTCCGGGGGCAACATAAAAAAATCCTCCGCCCGTGAGGACGAAGGATTCTTGCATCTACAATATATCTGTCGGTTTATTTCTCGATGCTCACCAGTTCCACTTCAAAAATCAGCGTAGAGAACGGCTTGATCTTGCCAGTCTGACGAGTTCCGTAAGCCAGTTCCTGCGGAACATACAGTTCCCACTTAGATCCTACAGGCATCATCTTCAGCGCTTCCTGCCAGCCTTTGATCACACCTCTTACAGACATCGTTGCCGGTTTGTCCTTAGAGCTGTCGAACTCTGTTCCGTCAATCAGCGTACCTTTGTAGTTCACTTTCACTCTTGACTTTTCGGTCGGCTTTTCACCGTTGCCCATCTTGATCACTTTATACTGGAGTCCGCTCTCTGTAGTCTGGATTCCTTCCTTCGACTTGTTGCTTGCCAGGAAGTCTTCGTTCTGCTTCTTGTATTCGCCGAACTTTTCTTCCAGAGCCTTCACGCGGATAGCTTCAGACTTAACTTCCACATACGCATTGGCAGAGTCAGCTGTAGCCATACCGTGTCCCTTCACCGTTGCGATGAATCCTGCAAGGAAGTTATCCTTGTCAATAGTCTTAGTTGTGTCTTCGCCAAAGATACGTTTGTTGGTATAGTCAAACATTTCGTCGTTGCTGATCTGCTGGCCAATCTGAATACCTGCCAGATATGCCTTTTCTTTCGCGTCAGTTTCCTTGCAGCCCTGTTCCAGACCTTTGATGAAGTCTGCCACGTGAGCCGAGTCAATGCCCAGACGTCCGTGAACGAAATCCATCAGGCCGCGTGTGTTTGCTGCACCCAACATATAAGAAAGCGTGTCGACATCAGTTTTCAGGTTCGCTTTCGGACCCTGCGCACATGATGCAAGTCCCGCAGCAGCGGCAAGCACCATAAAGAATGTTCCTTTTTTCATTTGCTTTTTCTAATTTTTTATTATAAAACTTCGATTAATTCCACTTCAAAAATCAGTGTGCTGTAGGGAGGAATCATATCGCCTGCTCCCTGCACGCCGTATGCCAGTTCCGAAGGAATATAGAGTTTCCACTTCGCTCCTTCCGACATCAACTGCAGAGCTTCCACCCATCCCTTGATGACCTGGTTTACGCCGAACACGGCCGGTTCGCCGCGCTTGATGGAGCTGTCGAACAGTGTGCCGTCGAGTAGCGTGCCCTCATAATGGCAGCGCACGCGGTCAGTAGCTTTCGGCTTCTTCCCGTTTCCTTCCCTGATCACTTCATACTGCAATCCGCTGGGCAAAGTCACTACATTGGGATTGTTCCGGTTTGCATCGAGAAAAGCCTTTCCCTGCGCTATATTTTTTTCGTTGACGCTTTTTTCAAGCTCAGCAAAATAATTGTTCACAATCTCACGCGCCTCATTGTGCGTAATGGCTGTCTTGTTACCTTCCAGCACATCTTTTACAGCCTGGGCGAAATCATCGGCATTCAAGTCTTTCGCTCCCATACTTAACAAGTTCTGACCGATTCCAAGGCCAATGGCATAACTGAATTTGTCCATACGATAGATTTAAATCTTTACATTATTTTATTCTTGCGCGGCAAAGGTATCCTTTTTCCATGAATATGAGGAATTTTGACTGATAAAATTTCTTATTTCAGAAGATATGCATCCATCCCGCAGAAAAGAGCCTTCATCTTTTTTCCATAAACTGAAAGCACTTCCGGACACATGCATTCATTTTTATCGCTACATTTGTAAAGTCAAACAAAACATTAGGAGGAACTAAAATGAAGAATCTGGTTGTACTGACGGGAGCCGGAATGAGCGCTGAAAGCGGCATCAGCACGTTCCGCGATGCGGGAGGACTTTGGGAGAAATATCCTGTGGAACAAGTGGCCACACCCGAAGGCTATGCCGCCAACCCGGAACTGGTCATCAATTTCTACAATGAGCGGAGAAAGCAGCTGCTCGACGTGAAGCCCAACAGGGGACACATCCTGCTGGCCGAACTGGAGAAGGATTTCAACGTGACAATCATTACGCAGAATGTAGACAACCTGCACGAACGCGCCGGGAGCAGCCATGTCATCCATCTTCACGGAGAACTGACAAAAGTGACATCAAGCCTGCAACCGAACAATCCGAAGTGCATCAAGGAGCTGAAGCCGGACGAATACTGCGTGAAGATGGGCGACAAAGCCGCCGACGGATCCCAGCTGCGCCCGTTCATCGTATGGTTCGGCGAACCTGTCCCGATGATCGAAACGGCCATCGACCATGTGATGAAAGCCGACATCTTCGTCATCATCGGCACATCGCTGAACGTCTATCCGGCCGCAGGCCTGCTGAACTACGCTCCGGCCGATATACCTGTCTATCTGATCGACCCTAAAGAGGTGCATATCGGCTCCGGAAGAAGGGTGAACGTAATCCGCATGGGAGCTTCGGAAGGTGTTGAAGAATTAAAAAAAATGTTATTGCAATAATCAGTTGAACAAATTCTTTTTATATTTGTTTTTGATTTAAACGAACAATGATTACTAACTTAAAACAAAGCAGATTATGAAAAAATACGTTTGCACTGTTTGCGATTGGGTTTACGATCCTGAAATAGGCGATCCGGATGCAGGAATCGCTCCGGGAGTTGCTTTTGAAGACCTTCCCGAAGATTGGGTTTGCCCGGTTTGCGGCGTAGGAAAAGAAGATTTCCAACCGGTAGAAGAGTAAAAGAACGGAGTCTGGAACTCCACCTAAGCATAGGAGGATGCCGCGCTGCGGCATCCTCTTTTTTATTCCGGTCAACGGTAAAACCGTTTCAGCCACCTCCTTACCGGCTCGTCATAAAACTTCAGACAGAGATATGCCAGAAGAATATTCCCGATGAACAGGCCCGCGGCAGCCGGCCATACCTGTCCGAAGGTCAGACCATTGTTCCACACCCACGCATAGAACAGATACATCGAAGGATAATGCACGATATAGATGGGATAAGAAATATCTCCCAGAAACTTGCATATCCTCGAACTGGTCCTGTCGGTAGTACATCCGGACGCTCCCAGCCAGACAAGTACGGGAAAGACAAGAACCACGCATACGGTGTCATAAACGCCGTTCATCCAAGGCGCACCGCTTCCTCCCACATGAGGCACGGAGAGCAAAAGGGCAACAATGAGGCTGCACAGCCAGAAAGCGCCACGGATATGAACCGGCCTGAACACACGCGACATCAGCAACCCCATAGGAAATGCAAAAAGCAGGCGCAGCATTCCGCCCGGCAGATTGGTTCCGGCAAGCGTCCAGCCCACCCCGAGATGGCCGTAACCCGAACCGTTTCCCACAGCATATCCGGCCAGACCCAGCGCAGAGGCACCGACCAGCACGGCCAGCCAGCGGACAGAAAGACGGCGGATAAAAAGCGCATACAAAATATTACCTACATACTCAAAAAACAACGACCAACTCGGCCCGTTCAAGGGATACATCTCTCCGTTGCCTCTAACCTCCGGACCCGTACCCAGCAAAACAGGCAAAAGCAGACAGCCCATCACCAGAGCCACACCGACCCATGGAAGAGATACAGCCGTATGGTCCCACTTCTCGCATCCCTGCATACAGAAAGCAACAGCGCCCAGCACCGCTCCCATCACCACCATGGGATGAAGGCGGATCAGACGGCGCTTGAAAAAGCTTTTCAATGTCATCTTGCCGCTCGGCCAGCGGTCATCGTAGGCATACCCGATAACAAAACCGGAGAGAATGAAAAAGAAGTCAACGGCCAGATAGCCGTGATTGAACCGCTGGTCGTAAGGGCTCGTGGCGAATCCCTCGAACACGTGATACCAGATAACCAGCAATGCCGCCACTCCGCGCAGCCCGTCAAGCAGTTCATAGTGCGGCTTGGTATCCGCAAAAGCAGCAGAAGACGCCTTTTCTACAACAGTGTCTTTCATAATAACATCACAATATAATATTTCATAATAACATCACAATATAATAAATTAATAAAACTCGCCGGATCCCCGGATAAAGCATGTCTTCAGTTTGGAGATACACATCTTTAAGCTAGAAACAGCCATCTTTAGGCTGAAGATTTATATCTCCAGCCTAAAGATACAGTTTTTCACGAACAACCATACTTTTTTTGCCGGTCGTCCGCACTTTTTTCATCCGCTATGGTTATGCCCATCTTCTTCATCAGGAAGCAGGCGTTCATGTTCTGTGCCACCCCTTCACGCAACCTGTAGGAAAACGTGAGTTCATCATCCGTGATGTCAGCCTCAAAGCAATAGTTCCGTATATATTCGGGAAACTGGTCTTCCAGCTTTCCGAGAAGCAGGTCATGAGTAGCGATGATTCCGTTGGCGCGCAGACGCATGAACTGGCGGATCAGATCAAAAGACCCCTTCTGCTTGTCGGCCGAATTAGTTCCTTTCAGAATCTCGTCAAGAATGATGAAGAGTTCGTTCCCTTCGTCCAGCAGATCTATAATCCGCTTCAAACGCTTCAGTTCGGCAAAGAAATAAGATTCATTATCCGAAAGCGAATCGGAGGTGCGCAAGCTGGTGACCAACTGGCTGGGACAAAGAGTGAGCGACCTGCAACAGACAGGAGCGCCGATACATGCCAGCAAATAGTTCACGCCGATGGTGCGCAGATAGGTGCTCTTACCAGCCATGTTCGCGCCGGTTATAATAAGGAAATAAGGTCGGGAAGGTATGGCCGCATCATTCTTCACGCATTGCTGCTCCGGCATCAGAGGATGTCCCATTTCCGAAGCAAGGAAACAGAAGGGGGTGTCGGTCAGGACGGGATAAACATAATGAGGGCGGTTGTAGGCAAACGTACCCAACGAACACAGCGCATCAAGCTCTCCCACCGCTTCCAGCCAGTCCATCACATACCTTCCGTAACGCTCTTTCCAGCGTTCGATGCGCACAATCTGCTGCAACTGGAAGAATATGCTTCCTTCAAGAAGGACATAAAGCAACTGGTTGTTGCGCAAGTCCAGGCGGTCGAGTTCATTCGAGAGCTGTAGCAGTGCGTCCACCGGCGACTTCCCGTCCATATCCAAACGCTCCATCAGGCGGTTCATGCCTTCCGATTTCCACTCTTCCTTCTTGGCAAGCGCAATCAGCCGGGCATATCCGTTGAGTGTTTTCAACTGCTTGCCGTAGTCTTCCTGAATCCGTGTGGCACGCTTGATGATACCGAAGCTCACTATAACAAAACAGATGAATGACAGGCCGAACCATTGGACGGAAATCAGGCCGAACAAAGAAGTTATCAACAGGAGGCTGTTAATAAGTGGCACTCCCCAAATGCAGAGTTTCACCCAAAGGGCATTCACATATTGGCAGGGAGCCTGAATCCAGCTCTGTATATTTTCCTCGTCATCCGGATTGCCCTGATGCACAAGTCCCGTTATCCGGAACTGCTCACGAAAGTCCGCACGGACGCTCAAGTCCTTGACAATCTCCTGCCTGCACTCAATCTCAGCCTTTGTCTTGAGATGTGCCTGCATCCAGTGTGCCAGACGTTTCTTTCCGAAACAGGTGCAAGTGCGGCAAACGGCCTGAAACAAAGAGCGACGGCCGAAGAGGTCAAGGTCGAAAGAATAGAGATGCTCCGGATCAACAAATTCATCTCCCCTGTCAAAGCAACTGTAATCACCTTTCAGTCCGGCAAGTTCTTCCATATTGACACGCTTTTGAACTTCGAGCCAGGCCTTGCGGTAAAAAAGCCGGTTATGGATCTTTACCAGCACAAAGAAAGGAACAAACGTGCAGCATGCCCATAGCCACAAAATCCAACTGTCGGTCGGATACAGCCAAATGATTCCAACAATACCTGCAACAAACAATATCACACGCAGCATGCTCACCCGCATGATCCGTGCTTTCACTTTCCCCAATTCCAGCTCTGTGGACGAAATTCTCTGAGCGTAATGCTTTTCTGGCTCCATATCTGTTTTTTTGTTTGCGGCAAAGGTAAAGAAAAAGGTTTAAAATACTGTTAAATGGCAATGCATGTTTGCTTTTTTACCGATAAAATCGCTTCTTTGCAGCCAGTTAGATAGCGTGTACGACAACTCCGTGTTCGCACACAATATAATATAAGGACAGATATTCAATTCAATAAACAAATCTAATCATTATGGCAAACGAACTGTTTAACGTAAAAGACAAAGTAGTAGTAGTGACCGGTGGAACCGGTGTGTTGTGCAAGAACATTTCAAAGTACCTTGCTGAACAAGGTGCCATAATCATCGCGCTCGGGCGCAAAGA
Organism: Bacteroides gallinaceum; assembly: GCF_030373775.1. Taxonomy (NCBI): domain Bacteria; kingdom Pseudomonadati; phylum Bacteroidota; class Bacteroidia; order Bacteroidales; family Bacteroidaceae; genus Bacteroides; species Bacteroides gallinaceum. Next base: position 78,413 of record NZ_JAUDEN010000016.1, read on the forward strand.
AGAAGTGGGGAACGCACTGGTAAGCGACATCAAGAGCCAAGGCGGTGAAGCCATGTTTCTGAAAACGGACGTGATGAGCAGAGAAGCTCTGGAAGCCGACAGAAAAACAATCCTGGACAAATACGGACGCATCGACGTGCTTCTGAACGGTGCGGGAGGCAACATGGCCGGAGCAATCATCCCGCCCGACAAGACTTTCTTTGACCTCGACATCGACGCTTTCAGAAAAGTTGTCGACCTGAATCTCTTCGGAACGGTATTGCCTACAACTGTATTCGCTTCTGCAATGGTTGAACAGAAGAAAGGTGTAATCGTAAACTTCTGCTCCGAATCGGCTTTCCGGCCCTTGACCCGTGTCGTAGGCTACAGCGCGGCAAAAGCTGCAATCGCCAACTACACCAAATACATGGCAATCGAAATGGCTACGAAGTTCGGCGAAGGCATCCGTGTCAATGCCATTGCTCCGGGATTCTTCCTCACGGAACAAAACCGCTCCCTAATGACTAACCCTGACGGCACGCCGACCCCACGCATGCAGTCTGTTATCGCGCATACGCCTTACGGCCGTTTCGGAAAGCCGGAAGAACTGTACGGCACCATCCATTATCTTATCAGCGACGCTTCAAGCTTCGTAACGGGTGCTGTTGTGGTTGTTGACGGAGGATTTGACGCATTCAGCATCTAAATCAGACAGAATACTAAAAAGACACCAGGCTGCGGGTTTCTCTCATAGAGTTTCAATCACCCTCCAGCCTGGTGTCTTTCGTTTATGCCGTTTGGCCGGCACGATAGTCTGTGCGCCTGATAGGACTCGAACCTACACGTCTCACGACACCAGATCCTAAGTCTGGCGCGGCTACCAATTACGCCACAGGCGCGCACAACGATTGCTAAAAATCTTTTGCGGCTGCAAATATAACGTTTCTTTTTCTTTCAGCCAAATTTTATTTTAGTTCTTTAACACACCACAGGCCTCCTCAATCATTGTATCCTTGCCTTCCTGCATGTCTTCGCTCAACATGTCAACTCGAATATCGGGCTCAATGCCAAACTCCAGCTGGTTCATATCGGGATCAAACATCGGACTGGCGGAAAAACGGATTGACCATCCGTTGGGAAGTTCCGAACTGAACGGCAGCCCTGAACCTCCGCCCGTCACATCGCCCATTACCGTAACATTGGGCAACTGCTTCATGGCATTCACAAAATCATTCGTTGCGCTATATGAACGGCGGTTGGTCAGCACGACACATTTTTTCTGCCACCGGATGCCGTCCGAAGGCTCCAGATAGACTTCTTGCGGCTCTGAGAAGTCGTTATGGCCAGGGCCGGTCTTATGAGACATGTAGCCGACCAGCACCTTTTCGTTGGTAAAGCGCGCCGCCAGCTTTTGCGCTGTGGTCAGCGCACCTCCTCCATTATTCCGGACATCTACGATCAGGCCGTCGCATACACTCATCTTATACAGCATCTGATCGAGATTCCCGTCACCGATACCGTCAGAGAAACTCTCGCAATACACATAACCTATATTGTTTTCCAATATCTGATAAGTAAGCCCTGAAGAGTTGATATAGTCTTTTTTCAAATAATTGCTCTGGATGCTGTCGCTGAAGTTTCGGGGATAGTTGTCGAACCATGCGCGATATTGTGATGTTCCTATCGAACTGCTCAGGTTGACATGTCCGTCGCGCAGCTCGTTGACCATTTCTGAAAGCACTTCAAACAAAGCCTCAGACCCCATCGACGATGTGATGCGCTCGGCATAGCGCGTATGAACCTCGCTCCAGTCGAGTCCGTACTCCTGATTCTTGTATTCGAGGAAGCAATACTGCTCGTCGATTATCTTCCAGAGCGCTTCGAAATTGTCTTGAGGGGAGTTTCCGGAAAAATCCTCCCGGATGCAGGACGTGGATGCAAACAGCCATCCGCAACATATAAACAGCATCAGCAACAAACGTTTCATTTCTTTTTGTCAATTAAAAGGGAGTTACACGATTAGGCATACTGACCTTGCGTCTGCCCTTCAGCAGATAAAGATTCTTTACAAACCCGACCATAAAGTCATGCGAATAGACATGCGACTTCAAGTGGTTCACCTTCGCCTGCTGGATATTGCAGACATAACCCACCCTCATCACCACCTTCCGCACGGGAAAGTCAAGCGTAAGCATCTGTCTGAGTGAAGGGTTGTTGTGGAAAGACGTGAAAGCCACATGCCGCCCGTCGTGTCCCAAAGAAAACATTTCATAATAGGATTCGCCGAATTCCGGAGAAAACATTGCTCCCAAGACGGGCAGATCGGCCTGATAGCGCAGCACCATCGGATAGTGCGCGATGCGGAACTTATAAACAAGCATGCCCGAAGCGTCAATGCTTCCGTATGCTTTTGCCTGGGCCGGATTGTTAGAGTTCCGCACATTATAGATTCCTCCTACAGTAAGGTCAAGCATCGGCCCGAAAAGAATCCTCAGATCATCATTGATACGGAACTGGTAATGAAGCCCGCAAGTCCAGTTGAAAAAGCCTGAATACATCTCACCTGTCCCGGAACGATTTTTCGTATACGAGCCGCTGGCCTGCACCAGATTCTGCACCGACACGTTTCCGTCCATAAGCCGTGTCATCCGCATGCTCTCGTGGAGAATGCGCACTTCCGGCCCCTTGTATTCTACCGGAGAAAGATATGTTTCAAACACATTCGACTTCCCCGCTCCAATCATCGTCGAACGCATCACATAGCGAGTGGCGCGCAGGCTGTCTTCCTGAGCCGAGGCCCGCAGCACACACAGCATGCAAGCCAATATCGCGGATAACAATACGATTCGTTTCATTTGCTAAAAGAGATGCATTTGTCCGTCATTATCTTCGGCCGTGACATCATTGTCAACAGCTTCGTCAATCTCTTCCGGATCCGTTTCCGGCTCCGGCACGCGTGTCGGCTCAAGCTCCTCAATGCGCTCCACCGTATAGGTTGTCAGACGCTTGCCTTTCGCCTTAAAGCCCTTCACTCCCACAAAGTCGCTCGCCTCAACCACAAGCGGTTCGCGGAACTGGTCGTGCCCGCCGAACACCACCTGTATGCGAGGATAAACCTCCCCGCTCAGCAACACCAGCTGGGAGTGCTTGTTGTCGCCCAAATAACTCTGACGCTTTGATCCAGCCTCAAAAGCAAACCGCTTCAAATAAGGATAGTTCTGCTGGTCTGCATCGTAAAGTACAGCCGTCCATACTTTTTCCGGATCAAATTTTTCAACAAAGCGGATGCCTGCATCATAATGATTGTTCAGGTCGAAATCGGTCGTATAGAATTCGCCGTTTTCCATAACTACCAGTATATTGTCACCGCTTTGAAACTCTCCCAGATACTGTCCCCGCCCGTCATAGTTCAGACGAAGCACATCATGGTCAAACCACACCTTGCGTCCGCCCAGCGTAGAGCCTCCGCGCTGTTTCAGGCTGATTTTATGCACATCGAACTTGGTCAGCAGATTTCCCATCGACTGGCGTCCCTTGATATTGATTTCACTGAAATCCCTTTCAAACACCAGCTTCTTGATACGCGGATTGGGGCGCAGAGTGACCTTAATCACTTCGGCCTCCCCATTCGGGTTAGCCGTGAAATAGACAATCTTTGAGCCGGGATTCCCCTGCGTCACATCATATTCACGGTCACGTATCATCGAAGTCACGTTGAAACGCTTGATATAATAATAACCTTCTTTTCCGTCACGATAAATGACATTATATATGGTACGCTTGTCGTTCTTCTTGAACACGTTGACATACAGGATATTCTTGCCTACAAAAAGCTTGTCGGATATACGGACGATCTTATATTTCCCGTCTTTATAGAAGATTATCACATCATCGATATCCGAGCAGTTGCACACAAACTCGTCCTTCTTCAGCCCCGTACCGATAAAGCCCTCTTCGCGGTCTATGTAGAGCTTTTCGTTGGCTTCGGCAACCTTTGTCGCCACGATTGTATCGAAGTTGCGGATTTCGGTGCGGCGCGGATAATGCGCGCCGTACTTCTCCTTCAGGCGTGCAAACCAGTCGACCGTATACTCCACTATATGCGCCAGATGATTGTCGATTTCCTCCAGGTCAGCCTTCATACGGGCAATGAACTCGTCCGCCTTGTCTTTATTGAACTTCAGAATACGCGCCATCTTGATTTCCATCAGCTTCAGGATATCCTCCTTGGTCACTTCACGCACCATCTGCGGATAGAACGGAGTCAGCCGTTCGTCAATGTGCTCGCAAGCCGCATCCATCGTTTCAGCCTGTTCAAACTGCTTGTCCTTATAGATCCGTTCTTCGATGAAGATTTTCTCCAGCGAAGCGAAATGCAAGGTTTCCAGCGTTTCATCCCGCCGGATATTCAGTTCCTTGCGCAGCAAGTCGAGCGTATTGTCCACAGACCTCCGAAGCACGTCGCTTACCGAAAGGAAATGCGGCTTTTTGTGGTCGATGACACAGCAGTTGGGCGAGATGTTCACTTCACAGTCTGTAAAGGCATACAGCGCGTCAAGCGTCTTGTCTGAAGAAACGCCCGGAGCCAGATGGACCAAGATCTCCACCTTTCCGGCCGTATTGTCGTCCACTTTGCGGACCTTTATCTTTCCCTTTTCAATCGCTTTCAGAATTGAGTCGATAAGCGAAGAAGTAGTCTTTCCGTAGGGAATCTCCGTGATGCAGAGCGTCTTGTTGTCAATCTTCGATATCCTGGCGCGCACCCTCACCACTCCTCCTCTCTCGCCGTCATTGTAGCGCGACACATCGATCGCCCCTCCTGTCTGGAAGTCAGGATACAGCCGGAACTCTTCTCCCTTGAGGTACGCTATTGCCGCATCGCATATTTCGTTGAAGTTATGAGGCAGAATCTTCGAAGAAAGTCCGACGGCAATGCCTTCCACTCCCTGGGCAAGCAGAAGCGGGAACTTCACCGGAAGAGTGACCGGCTCGCGGTTCCGTCCGTCATACGAAGCCTGCCACTCGGTTGTCTTCGGATTGAACACCACATCAAGAGCGAACTTCGACAGACGGGCCTCGATGTAACGCGGAGCCGCGGCGCTGTCGCCGGTAAGGATATTCCCCCAGTTTCCCTGGCAGTCTATCAGCAAGTCCTTCTGCCCCAACTGCACCAAGGCATCGCCGATGGAAGCATCGCCGTGCGGATGAAACTGCATGGTATGGCCCACAATGTTTGCAACCTTATTGTAACGCCCGTCATCAAGCCGCTTCATGGAGTGCAGGATACGCCGCTGGACAGGCTTCAGCCCGTCGTTGACATGCGGCACCGCACGTTCCAGAATGACATAAGAGGCATAATCCAGAAACCAGTTCTGGTACATGCCTGTCAGCTGGTGCTTCACATCGCCGTCGGCAGCCGCAGCAGGAGTATAGTCTGAATGCTCTTCGTTAGGGGAATTGCTTGTATCTTTCTTGTCAAGGATATCTTCGCTCATAGGTGGTTTTTAGTCTGTCGCTTGCAAAGATACAAAATAAAATTCAAAATCAAAAGCCGCTTCCCTCCATGAAAATCAGGGCGCGGGCCATACGATCTTACAATTCTTACAAATTACAATTAACAAAAGTAATTTCCACGACAGGCGGACCGGAACGGACCCTCACCCGCAGAGGTCCGCACAATCCGTGCGCCCAGATTCCCGGACTTATGCGCCCGGCACGAACAACCTGAGCGTTCAGATTCATCTTCCTTGCGGCACAGATCCGGGACGCTTCTTAAACGAATTGAGCACCGGGATGGTCAGCGGCAAAGCCAGCAGAAACGAGCAGAGATCGGCCGCGGCCTGGCTCACCACCACTCCTCCCAGCCCGAAGAAATGAGGAAGAATCAGAATGAAAGGTATGAAGAACAGCCCCTGACGGGAAGAGGCCAGCGTGACGGCGCGCGCCGGACGGCGGATAGTCTGAAGCATCATGTTGCACAAAATCACCCACGCCCCGAGAGGAAGCGTCACAAGCTGCCAGCGCAAGGCGCGGGCTCCCACGGCTATCACCTCCGCATCGCCTTCGCGGAACCACGCCACCACCTCGGGCGCATAAATGTAGCCTATAACCGAACAAACCAAGAGAAACACCACTCCCACACGCACGCAGAACCAGAATCCCTGGCTGACCCGCGAATAAATCCCCGCACCATAATTATAGCCGCACACAGGCTGGAATCCCTGCCCGAAGCCTACCACAAACGAGTTGATGAACATGCAGATACGTGTCACGATAGACATGCCGGCGATAGCGGCATCGCCATATCTTCCGGCGGCAACATTGAGCAGGATAGTAGCCACGCTCGACAGTCCCTGACGGCAGAGCGAAGGGCTTCCGCCATAAACAATTTCCTTGAAAAAGGCAGGCTTCGGAGTGAAGTTCCGGAAACGGATGCGGATGTTCTCGCCCCGGCTGTCCATATAGAGCAGAATGAAGAAACTGCACACCTGCCCGCAGATTGTCGCCCATGCAGCTCCGGCAATGCCCATGCCGCAAACAAAAATCAGCAGCGGAGCAAGCCCGATATTCAGCACGGTTCCCGTCGTAATGCCGACCATCGCATAGAGCGCATTCCCCTGAAAGCGCATCTGATTGTTGAGCACCAGCGAAGAAGCCATAAAAGGCGCACCCAGCAGGATGATTCCAAGATAAGTTTCGGTATAGGGCAGAATGGTGGGAGTGGAACCGAGCTCACGGCAGATGAACGTAAGAAAAGACTCGCCCACAGCCGTAATGACGCACCCCATGGCAAACGCGCTGAAAAACCCCGTGGCCGCCATCTTCTCGGCGTTCTTGTAGTCCTTCGCTCCCAGCTTGCGCGAAATGTAGTTTCCCGACCCGTGCCCGAAGAAAAAACCGAAAGCCTGGATGATGGCCATGACAGAAAACGAAATACCCACGGCCGCAGTAGCCTGCGTGTTGATTTTCCCCACAAAATACGTGTCAACCATCACATAGATAGACGTAACCATCATGCTGATGATTGTAGGAACGGCCAGCGAACCGATGAGCGGCGGAATCGGCGCAGTGGTCATCTGGGTAAACTTGTCCTTATGCTCGTGTTTCATCATATGGAATTTTCTCCCGCAAATTTAGGGATTTTTGCCGAAGCGAAACGCCCGGACGGAGGAGATTCATATAAATTAATATACTGACATGCTTCGTTTTTCCTCATAAATGCGTATCTTTGTGCGGTTTTACGAACCACAGAGGATACAGAGGCACACTGAGTCTTTTTTATTTATCATCCTCTGTGGCAGCCTGTAACCTCTGTGGCGAAAAGTAACAAAATATAAACTAAAAGTAAAATGGCACAAGAAGACGTTTTCAAAAAACTGGTTTCACACTGCAAAGAATATGGATTTGTGTTTCCTTCAAGCGAAATCTACGACGGACTGGGAGCCGTATACGATTACGGACAGAATGGTGTGGAACTGAAAAACAATATCAAGCAATACTGGTGGCAGAGCATGGTGCTGCTGCATGACAATATCGTTGGAATCGATTCGGCCATCTTCATGCACCCTACCATCTGGAAGGCTTCGGGGCATGTGGACGCGTTCAACGACCCGCTCATCGACAACCGCGACTCTAAAAAGCGTTACCGTGCGGATGTGCTGATTGAAGATCAGATTGCCAAATACGACGAGAAAATCAACAAGGAAGTGGCGAAAGCCGCAAAAAAATACGGCGATGCGTTCAACGAACAGGAATTCCGTTCAACAAACGCACGCGTGCTGGAGCATCAGGCAAAACGCGATGCCCTGCACGAACGCTACACCAAGGCGATGAATGCCGGACCGGATCTGAACGAACTGCGCCAGATTATTCTGGACGAAGAAATCGTATGCCCGATTTCGGGAACAAAAAACTGGACTGAAGTACGCCAGTTCAACCTGATGTTCTCCACCGAAATGGGTTCCACCGCCGACGGAGCGATGAAAGTGTACCTGCGCCCGGAAACAGCACAAGGTATCTTCGTGAACTACCTGAACGTGCAGAAGACAGGCCGCATGAAGATTCCGTTCGGCATAGCGCAGATAGGCAAAGCGTTCCGCAACGAAATCGTGGCACGCCAGTTCATCTTCCGCATGCGCGAATTCGAACAGATGGAAATGCAGTTCTTCGTGAAGCCGGGAACAGAGCTTGAATGGTTCAAGAAATGGAAAGAAACCCGCTTGAAGTGGCACAAGGCTCTGGGATTCGGAGATGACCACTACCGCTACCATGATCACGAGAAACTGGCTCACTATGCCAACGCAGCCACAGACATCGAGTTCCTGATGCCTTTCGGATTCAAGGAAGTAGAGGGTATCCACAGCCGCACTAACTTCGACTTGAGCCAGCACGAGAAGTATTCGGGAAAGAGCATCAAGTATTTCGATCCCGAAATCAACGAATCATATACTCCGTATGTCATCGAAACGTCAATCGGCGTAGATCGCATGTTCCTGAGCGTGATGAGCGCGGCCTACTGCGAAGAGAAGCTGGAAAACGGAGAAACACGCGTCGTATTGAAGCTGCCCGCAGCACTGGCTCCGGTGAAACTGGCCGTGATGCCGCTGGTAAAGAAAGACGGACTGCCCGAAAAGGCGCGCGAAATCATGGACGACCTGAAGTTCCACTTCCACTGCCAGTATGACGAAAAAGACTCCATCGGCAAACGCTACCGCCGTCAGGATGCCATCGGAACTCCCTACTGCGTAACCGTCGACCACCAGACGCTGGAAGACAACTGTGTGACGCTGCGCAACCGTGACACCATGGAACAGACACGTGTGCCCATTGCCGAGCTGAACAACATCATCGCGGACAAGGTAAGCATCACAAGCTTGCTGAAGACGCTCCAATAAAATAGACTGAGCGCATGAAAAAAAACATTTTTTTGCTGATAGCCGCTTTTACCATTCTCTCATTGGGATTCACTTCGTGTGCGGAAGACACGGAAGCGGTTGATCCTTATGCCGACTGGCAGGGACGCAACGAACATTATTTGGATTCGATTGTGGACGTAGCGCGCACCAATGCGGACGGAAGCTGGGAAATTTATCGCAACTACAAAGTGCAGACCGACAATTCTACGGCAGGAGGCGGCATAGGCGGAACATCAATCACCAATCCGTACGAAACTCCGGCCGACGAAACAGACTCTGTGTATGTAAGAGTGATCAAAGCCGGAGATGGCATCACTCCCTTATATACAGACAGCGTGACCGTTTATTACCGCGGTTCGCTCATCAACGGAACCGTATTCGACCAGAACTTTCAGGGAGAACTTGATACGGATGTGCATACGCCTACCACTTTTGCATTGCAGTCTTCAGGCTATGACGGACTGGTAAATGGCTGGATTACCGCCTTGCAGCACATGCAGGAAGGCGAACACGTAATGCTTTATATACCGTCTGACCTGGCTTACGGCGCATCCGGACGCGAAAATGTCCCCGGACATTCAGTCCTCATCTTCGAAATGCTGCTTGAAAAGGTGATTCACCCGAAAGGCATAGAAGACAGAAGCCGCGTTGCATCTCAGCAGGAAAATGAATGACAATATCTTTATTGAAGGCAAAAGCACGGAAGCACAGAGCAAAAAACGAAGAAGCTCTGCGTTTCCGTGCTTTTCCATTCAACGAACTTACCTTCTCCGCAACTTCTTATAACGGATTTCTTTCAGCCCGAAGTTATCGGGATGCGTGAAGATTATCTTTATAGCCATCAGCCTGTAAATATACCGGTTAGTCTCTTCCACCAACTGCAGGTCGATAGCCTCATCCACACGCTGGCGCTTCAGTTCCGAACGGATACGGTTCTGGCCGATATTATACGACTGGGCTACGGCCACCCAATCGTTGAACTTTGAATAAGCATCCAGCAGATAACGGCACGCCGCATGAGTGGACTTCTCCGCATCCAGGCGTTCATCCCTCTTCCGGTCAACCTGCAAACCGTAGTCCAAAGCCGTTCCCTTCATAAACTGCCACAAGCCCAGCGCTCCCGCAGGCGAACGTGCCTCAGGATTCATCCCGCTCTCAATCACCATCAGGTACTTGAAATCGTCGGGCACCTTGTGCTCCTCAAGAATCGGCTCCACAAGAGGAAAGAAAATATCGGCACGCTCCATCAGAACAGAAGAAAACCGCGACAGAGAAGCCAGTTCCCTGCGCAGCTTCCGCTGGCGGTCCATCGGGTCCAGATTGACAGGCTGTCCGCAGAACAACAGCACATTGGGAGCGAGCAGGCTGTCCGCCACCTCAAACGCATTCAGCCCCTCATAAGCCGGAGTTCCGGGAACTTCTACTTCCGGAAGGGCACGGCGCGGCCTGCGGTCAGGTCCCTGCGCATCAACCATCCGCCAAGAAAACCAGCAGAGAAGCACGATAAGAATAAACTGTTTCATATATAACACCAGCTACAATACAAAAGACAAATGTAAAAATAAAACCACCTCTTCACACAAACTGCGGCAAGCCTGCACAAGAAAAGGAACCTCTCGCCCGAAAAAGACCGTCTTCAGGCTAAAGACATGCATCTTCAACCTGAAGATGTGTATCTTTAGCCTGGAGATTTATATCTCTAAGCTGGAGATACAGACCGTGCCGGCATCTGTCCGGCTTTTCTGCGGACAAGAAAATATTTTCCGCCCGCACACGGCTCCTTTTCTTCCGCATCAAACACGGCATTAAAATTATAACATCCTCTCCAATCCGCGATACAGGTTTGGATGTTTTTAAATATTATTCTATCTTTGCCTCCGAAGAATAATCCGAGGATGAAAAAAAGTCTGAAAACATATATCCTGCTTTCAGTCAGCATACTGATGCTGGTGGCCGGTGCCTTCCCGCACCACCACCACAACGAGAGTCTGTGCCTGAACGAAGACATCGAAACCTGCACTCCCCCATCCCATTCTTCCGACAACGCCAAGCATCATCCGGGAGATGCCGACAATCACATGTGCGACACGACATGCATCACGCATTTCTCGTTTTCCACATCGCACCACCACACGGACTGCACTCCCTGCTACTCATTCTTCACCCTGATCTATTCTCTGTCCGGAATCATATCCGAAGGAACCGATGCGCCCGGCTCGTCCGATGAAATCGCCTACTATATAGAATCACTCCATGCCCGGCATTTCAGTGCCGTGCGCAACTTCCGTGCCCCTCCTTTCCAAGGATAAAGGCGGAGTCGTCTGACACTCCACAAACAACCGTTTGAATCAGAAAAAGAGAAACATTGCAACCCGGTTGTGACGCTTTCTCCCCAATTTTGTGGCACAGAAAAAAACATCACATGAAAAAACAGATCTATATCGGAGCATTCGCAATGCTCCTGCTGGGCGCATGCGACGCCCACCGTCATGGAAGTGAGGGGCACGACCATGAAATCGAAATGAAAGGAGAGCAGCACGCTCATTCCGACAAAATCATCCTTACTCCGGAAAAGGCGAAGGCTGCCGGAGTGAAAGTAAGCACAATCCGTCCGGACTCGTTTGCCGAAGTGATAACCACCGGCGGGCAAATCATGTCAGCGCAAGGAGAAGAAACCACCATTGTGGCCGGTACATCGGGGGTGGTGTCTTTCTCGCGTACGGTAACCGAAGGAATGCAGGCAGGCAAAGGCATGGAAATGATGAGCATCTCTGCCGAGCACCTGCAGGAAGGCGACCCCGTGGAACGGGCGAAAGTTGCTTACGAAAAAGCGAAAGACGAATACGAACGCGCCCGCAAGCTGTCGGAAAGCCGGATAGTCGCTCAAAAAGAGCTGAACGCCTTATATGAAACTTACGAAAACGCCCGCCTGGCATACGAGGCGCTCACACCGAGCAAGTCGGGAAAAGGAGCGGCGGTAAAATCCCCCATGAACGGATACGTAAAGTCGTGTCTGGTAAAAGAGGGCGACTATGTAACTACCGGACAGCCGCTGATGACCGTTTCACAAACTCGCCGGCTGATGCTGAAGGCTGAGGTGTCCGAACGCTACTATCCGGAGCTGGGCCGGATAAATTCTGCCAACATCAAGACACCCTACGACAACAAGGTATATCGGCTGAGCGAACTGAACGGACGTCTGCTTTCATACGGAAAAACCTCGGGCGACGCATCCTACTACATTCCTGTCACCTTCGAGTTCGACAACCGCGGCAATCTGATTCCCGGCTCGTTCGTAGAGGTCTATCTGCTGGCGGCAAAACGCCAGGGAGTGATATCCGTCCCCGTTTCGGCGCTCACAGAAGAGCAGGGGCTGAACTTTGTCTACATCCAGGTGGATGCGGAAGGATACAAAAAGCAGGAGGTCAAGCTCGGAGGAAATGACGGCACCCGTGTAGAAATCCTCTCCGGACTGAAAGGCGGGGAAAAGGTGGTAACCGAAGGAGCCGTCCACGTAAAACTGGCCGCAGCATCAAACGCTATCCCGGCGCATACGCACAATCATTAACCACGGACTGATAAAACAGAGAACTTATGCTGAATAAAATCATACACTTCTCATTGCAGAACCGGCTTCTGATTCTCGTTGCGTCGGTTCTGCTCCTGATAGGAGGGCTTTACACCACGATACACACCGAAGTCGACGTATTCCCCGACCTCAATGCTCCTACGGTGGTAGTAATGACAGAAGCGAACGGGATGGCAGCCGAAGAGGTGGAGCAGCTCGTAACTTTCCCGATAGAAACCGCGGTAAACGGCGCGACAAACGTGCGCCGTGTCCGCTCGTCTTCAACCGCCGGATTTTCAGTCGTATGGGTTGAGTTCGATTGGGATACAGATATTTACCTGGCGCGACAGATCGTGTCCGAGAAACTGACCACGGTCGGCGAAAGCCTGCCGGACAATGTGGGGAATCCGACACTCGGCCCGCAGTCGTCCATCCTCGGCGAATTGCTGATAGTAGGGCTGACCGCCGATTCTACATCCATGCTCGACCTGCGCACACTGGCCGACTGGACCATCCGTCCCCGCCTGCTTTCCACCGGAGGCGTGGCGCAAGTAGCCGTACTGGGAGGAGATATAAAGGAATACCAGATACTCGTTCATCCGGAACGGATGAAGCACTACGGCGTGACATTGGGAGAAATCATGGACGTTACCCGCGGAATGAACCAGAATACCAGCGGAGGCGTAATCTATGAATACGGGAACGAATACATCGTGCGCGGAGTGATTTCCACCAATGACGTAAAAGAAATGGGACGCGCCGTCATCAAGACAGCAGGAGGCGCACCGGTCACTCTGGAAGATGTGGCCGATGTAAGGATCGGTGCCCAACAGCCCAAGCTGGGAGTGGCCTCAGAAAAAGGAAAGCCTGCCGTATTGATTACAGTAACCAAACAGCCGAACACAGGTACCATCGAACTGACTGAACGGCTGGAAGAATCGCTGAAAGATTTGCAGAAAAATCTCCCCGCCGACGTAAGAATCTCAACCGACACTTTCCGTCAGTCGCGGTTCATCGAAAGCTCCATCAGCAATGTGCAGAACTCCTTATACGAAGGAGCCATCTTTGTGGTTATCGTGCTTTTCCTTTTCCTTGCCAACGCACGCACCACCGTCATCTCACTGGTTACACTTCCCCTGTCGCTGCTGGTCACGATCCTTGTCCTGCACTATATGGGACTGAGCATCAACACCATGAGTCTGGGAGGTATGGCCATAGCCATCGGCTCGCTGGTGGACGATGCAATTGTAGACGTAGAAAATGTATGGAAACATCTGCGCGAAAACCGGATGCTTCCGCTTGCGGAAAGAAAACCCGTGCTCGAGGTTGTGTTCAACGCTTCGCGCGAGGTGCGTATGCCCATCCTGAACTCTACGCTGATCATCATCGTAAGCTTCGTCCCCCTGTTCTTCCTGAGCGGAATGGAAGGGCGTATGCTGATGCCGCTGGGAGTGGCTTTCATCGTTTCGCTCTTCGCCTCCACCATAGTGGCCCTCACGCTGACCCCTGTGCTTTGCAGCTACCTGCTGGGAGGACAGACCGGAAAAGAGGGCGGAGTGCCTAAAGAAGCATTCGTGGCCGTATGGATGAAAAAGCATTACGAACGCGCACTCCTTTGGGCATTGGGACACAAGAAAGGAGTCCTGGGAAGTGCGGCCGTATTGTTCGTGTCCGCCCTGTGCCTCTTTTTCACACTGGGACACAGCTTCCTTCCGGCATTCAACGAAGGCTCGTTCACCATCAATATCAGTTCCATGCCCGGAATATCTCTGGAAGAGTCGGACAAGATCGGACGGCAGGCAGAAGAACTCCTGCTTTCCATTCCGGAAATACAGACCGTCGCCAGAAAAACCGGACGCGCCGAACTCGACGAACATGCGCTGGGCGTGAACGTATCGGAAATCGAAGCTCCCTTTGAGCTGAAGGACCGTTCGCATCAGGAGCTATTGAACGAGGTGCGCAAAAAACTCTCGGTCATCTCCGGAGCAAACATCGAAATCGGCCAGCCTATCAGCCACCGCATCGATGCCATGCTGAGCGGTACGCAGGCAAGCATCGCCATCAAGCTTTTCGGCGATGACCTGAATCGGATGTTCGCTTTGGGAAACCAGATAAAGGAAGTCATCGCCGATGTAGAAGGGATTGCCGACCTGAACGTGGAACAGCAGATTGAGCGTCCGGAGCTGAAAATCATTCCCAAACGTGAGATGCTGGCAAAATACGGAATCTCACTTCCGCAGTTCAACGAATTCGTTACGGTCAACATGGCCGGAGAGGTGGTTTCCCAAGTGTACGAACAAGGAAAGTCATTCAATCTGGTGGTACGCTCAAGCGAATCCAACCGCGGGTCGATGGAACACATAAAGAATCTGATGATAGACGATGCCCAAGGACAGAAGATTCCGCTAAGCTATGTGGCCGACATAGAATCGTCTGCCGGACCGAACACCATCAACCGGGAAAACGTGAAACGCAAGATAGTCATTTCGGCCAACGCAAGCGGGCGCGACCTGCGGAGCGTGGTGAACGACATCCGAAAACGGGTGGACGAGAGTGTCCGTTTGCCCGAAGGATACCATGTGGAATACGGAGGGCAGTTTGAAAGCGAGCAATCGGCCAGCCGCACGCTGCTCCTCACATCGGCCATGAGCATCGCCGTGATCTTCCTGCTTCTCTATATGCAGTTCAAGAGCGGCGCGGAAAGCGGAGTAATCCTGCTCAACCTCCCGCTGGCTCTGATCGGAGGAGTGTTCACGCTGATCTTCACCACCGGAGAACTCAGCATCCCGGCCATCATCGGATTCATCTCTCTCTTCGGCATCGCCACACGAAACGGCATGCTCCTTATCAGCCACTACAAGCTGCTGAAGGAGGAACAGGGCATGGATCTGCGCGAATGCATCGTACACGGCTCGCTCGACCGGCTGAATCCGATCCTCATGACGGCGCTCTCATCGGCGCTCGCCCTGATTCCGCTGGCGTTGAGAGGCGACCTTCCGGGAAATGAAATCCAAAGCCCGATGGCGAAAGTCATCCTCGGCGGACTGCTGACATCCACATTCCTCAACGCATTTATCGTGCCCGTGGTATACGAACTGATGCACAACAACCATAAAAACAGAAAATCATGAAACTAAGATACATCCTATTGGCCGCATGTACCCTGGCCACGGCCGGCATGAGGTCGCAGAGCATAGAAGACGTACTCCGGCAGATCGAACGCAACAACAAGGAACTGCAGGCGCAGACTCAGGCAACGAATGCCGCCAAACTCGAAGTGCAGACCCAAAACAACCTGGAAGACCCTTCGGTGGAATACAGCCCTTTTTATACAAGGGGAATTACCGGAATGTCGAGTTCGGAGCTCGTGGTCACACAGGGATTTGACTTTCCTACCCTGTATGCGGCCCGTCGCCAGTCGGGAAAATGGAAGCAAGAATCTCTCGACCGCCAGCAACTCGCCTCACGCCGCGAAATCCTGCTCACGGCCAAGAATATCTGCCTTGACCTGATCATGCTCAACCAGCAGCAGAAGCTATTGGACGAACGGATGAGAAATGCCGACGAACTTCTTGAGCTGTTCGAGAAACGCCTTCAGGAAGGGGATGCAGGCATTCTGGAAGTAAACAAGATAAAGATGGAGCGGATGAATGTCCGGACCGAAGCGGCTCAGAACAATGCCGCACACCGCACGGCACTCCAGCAACTGCTCGCCATGAACGGGAACATGCCTCTGACATTCAGTTCGGACACTTACCCCGATGTGCAAGAACTGAAAGACTATAGCGCACTGTATGATGAAGTGATGCTGACGGATGCCGGACTTCTCGCAGCGGATGCCGACGCGCAGGCCGCTCAGGAAGAGTTGAAAGTGAACCGCCAGAGCTGGCTACCGAAAATAGAAGTGGGCTACCGGCGGAACACCTCGCTCGACGAAAAAAGCAACGGCTTCCTGATAGGCGGAAGCCTGCCCATCTTCTCCAACCGGAAAAAGGGAAAGATTGCCCGCGCCCAGGCACTCAGCGCCCGGCTCCGGCTGGACAATGCACGCCTGCAGGCAGAAGCCCAGACACAGAGCCTGTTCAACGAGATGCAGCAATTGCGCGAGGCGATGAAGGCCTACGATGTCGTTCTGATGCACAAGACACTGCGCCTGCTTCAAGATGCGGTACGGGCAGGACAGTTGTCTATCATCGACTTTTATGTAGAAGCCGATAACGTATACAAGAATCTGCAAGCCTATATGGAAGTGGAAAACCGCTACCAGAAGCTGATGGCGGAAATCTATAAGAACAGGCTGTAGCCACCTGCATCATAACCTGCGGAACCGGCCGCCCGACCTTACCGGTCCGACCGCCCATCTCCATCAAGATGAACGCCCGTTCCAACCCGGACAACGGCTCATCTTCGCGGAGATGGGCGGCGATTTCAAATCAGACAAGTTTTTACACAATCATGGCGGAATTTTATTAACTTTGCTCCGGACAAAATAAACAAGGAGAACATATGCCATTAAACTTACCAGATAGACTTCCGGCCATAGACCTTCTGAAAGAAGAAAACATTTTCGTCATCGATACGTCACGCGCCAAAACGCAGGATATCCGTCCGCTGAAAATCGTGATACTCAATCTGATGCCGCTCAAGATAACCACGGAAACAGACCTCATCCGCCTGCTCTCAAATTCGCCTCTCCAGATTGAGGTAAGCTTCATGAAACTGAAAAGCCATACGTCGAAGAATACGCCTATCGAACACATGAAAGCGTTCTACCGTGACTTTGAGGACATGAGCGACGAGAAGTTCGACGGAATGATCATCACGGGAGCGCCGGTGGAACATCTGGACTTCGAGGAGGTGAACTATTGGGACGAAATCCAGAAGATATTCAACTGGACCCGCACGCACGTCACCTCGACTCTCTACATCTGCTGGGCCGCCCAAGCCGGACTTTACCATCACTACGGCATCCCCAAATATCCGCTGGAGAAAAAAATGTTCGGAATATTCGAGCACCACGTGTGCGAAGGCTTCCAGAAACTGCCCATCTTCCGGGGATTCGACGACGTGTTTTTCGTGCCTCACAGCCGGCACACGGAGATCAGAAGAGAAGACATCGGAAAGAACCCGGCGCTGCAGATCATTTCCGAATCAGAAGATTCGGGAGTGCATATCGTGATGGCGCGCGGAGGACGCGAATTCTTCGTCACAGGGCACTCGGAATATGCTCCTTACACGCTGGACACGGAATACCGGCGCGATCTGGGAAAAGGCCTTCCGATAAACATGCCCCAAAACTATTACCGGGACAACGACCCGGAAAAAGGTCCGCTGGTACGCTGGCGAAGCACCGCCAACCTGCTCTTCTCCAACTGGCTGAACTATTACGTATACCAAGAAACTCCATACGACATCAATGAAATCAGATAACGCTCTTCCCCGTCCGATCGAACTGCTCGCGCCGGCCAAAAATCTGGAATGCGGAATCGAAGCCATCAATCACGGAGCGGATGCCGTATACATCGGCGCACCCCGCTTCGGGGCCAGAGCCGCAGCCGGAAACTCGCTCGAAGACATAGCCAGGCTGGTGCGGTATGCCCACCTGTTCGGGGCACGCATCTATGTCACCGTCAATACCATCCTCCGCGACGAGGAACTGGAGGATACGGAACGGATGATCGGCGAACTCTATCGCATCGGAGTCGACGCGCTGATTGTGCAGGACATGGGAATCACCCGGCTGGACATCCCACCCATTCCGCTTCATGCCAGCACGCAGACAGATAACCGGGACGTGCAAAAGGTACGTTTTCTTGCAGAAGCCGGATTCCGCCAGATTGTGCTGGCGCGGGAGCTGAGCATCGATGAAATCAGCGAAATCCACGAAGCATGCCCCGATGTCCTGCTCGAAGTTTTCATCCACGGGGCCTTGTGCGTAAGCTACAGCGGGCAATGCTATGTAAGCCAGGCATGTTACGGACGAAGCGCCAACCGGGGAGAATGCGCGCAGTTCTGCCGCCTTGGATTCGACATGATCGATGCCGACGGAAAGACTATAGCCCGCAACAAGCACCTGCTTTCGCTGAAAGACATGAACCAGAGCAGGAATCTGGAAGCCCTGCTTGATGCCGGAGCCTCATCGCTGAAGATAGAAGGAAGGCTGAAAGACGTATCTTACGTAAAAAACGTAACCGCCTATTACAGGCAGAAGCTTGATGCCATCTTCAAATACAGGAAAGAATACTGCCGGGCATCGTCCGGGACTGTCGAACTTACCTTCCGTCCGCAACTCGACAAGAGCTTTAACCGGGGGTTCACCGAATACTTCGCCCACGGACGCAATCCGGAGATATTCTCGTTCAACACGCCCAAATCGCTCGGTGAGGAAGTGGGAACCGTCAAGGAAATCAAAGGAAACTATCTGACCGTAGCCGGAACGAAATCTTTCAGCAACGGTGACGGCATCTGCTATCTTGACGAAAACGGAAAGCTTCAGGGCTTTCGCGTAAACCGGGCGGAAAACAACAGACTTTACCCACAGGAGATGCCTGCCATACGTCCGAAAACGAAGCTTTACCGCAACCTCGACCAAAGCTTCGAGCGCATGCTGCAAAAGAAGTCAGCCGAGCGGAAAATCGCGGTAAACATATCGCTGGAAGAAAACAGCTTCGGATTCACGCTGGCTTTCTGCGATGAAAACAGCAACCGGGTTTGTGTAACCTTGTCGCAGGAAAAGACACCGGCACGCACACCTCAGGACGAAAACCAGCGGATGCAGCTGGCCAAGCTGGGCAATACGCCGTTTAAGGCAGAAAGCATCAGCCTGCAGCTTAGCGACAACTGGTTTATTCCTTCTTCCGCTTTGGCTGAACTGCGCCGGCAGGCCGTAAATGCTCTTGCCAGCCTGCGCCATATCAATTACAGACAAGAACGGAACCGGATGCCCGAAACCCGCCATTCATTTCCCAAACAAGAGCTGACTTATCTGGGAAATGTCATGAATGCCCGTGCTGCAGCCTTCTATCACGACCACGGGGTGAAGCATATCGAACCTGCTCTTGAGAAGAAACAGCCCGAACATGCCATACTGATGTTCTGCAAGCATTGCCTGCGCTACAGCATGGGATGGTGTCCCAAACACCATCAAGCCCGCTCCCCATTCCGCGAACCTTATTTTCTGGTCAGCTCAGACGGACGGAAATTCCGGCTGGAATTCGACTGTAAAATATGCCAGATGAAAGTGCTTGACGAAAAATAAACGATAAAAGAAATATGCGCCTGATCCATCATTTGTTCTGCCTCCTGCTTCTGTCATTTCTGGCAACAGCATGCCACTACTCTACTCAGCAGCAGTCCGCCAGCGGGAACGACTCGCTTCAAACTGCACATGAGCACCCCTATGCCTTGAACAGCAATTTCAAGGTAACGGCCGACACACTATGGCTGCACCGGCTTCCGTTCACCGATTCCCTTCCGGTAAAGGAGGGAGATGAGCTTGTAGTGGCAGAATTCGCTGTACATCCCCAAGACTCTGTCGACTCACTGTGGGTGAAGGTAGCGCGCGACCAGGAAACGATCGGATGGATACAGGAGAAAAATCTCCTCAAGCACATCGTACCCATTGATCCCATCTCTCAATGCATCAGTTTCTTCAGCAATTCACACACCTTGATATTTCTGCTGGTACTGGCAACATTCTTTCTGGCTTTCATCTACAGAGCCATACGGAAAAAGCAAATCAGACTGATCTGGCTGAACGATATAGACAGCATATTTCCTATCACCCTTTCGTGGCTGCTGGCAACGGCTGCGGTAATCTACAACAGTATCCAGCACTTTGTGCCTGAAACATGGGAGAAATACTATTATGCGCCAACTCTGAATCCGTTTGAACCGCCGGTCATACTCGGATTGTTCATTTTATGCATATGGTTCATCCTTCTGTTAGGCATCGCCTTGCTTGATGATCTTTTTCACCAGACAACGCTGGAAGTAGCCTTTTTCTACCTGATAGGGCTTGCCGCCTGCTGTATCATATTGTATCTCTTCTTTACCTACCTGTGGGTCTATGCATCTTACATTTGCTTTGCAGGGTATACAGTCTGGTGCATCAGACGCTTGAAAAAAGCCAACAGTTATCCGTATGCATGCGGATCGTGCGGAGCCAAAATGCGGTCGAAAGGAATCTGTCCGCATTGCGGCGCACTCAACGAATAAAAACGGCACACCAATCTCTCTGACAATTTCCGGACAGACAGACCAATATCGAGATGGATTCTGCAAAAACCGAAAAGTTTTCAGCTGAAAATTTGGTCATTTCAAATAAAACGTCTACCTTTGCACTCGCAATCAGGAAATGATAGCAAAAACAGGTTTGATTCGCTAGCTCAGTTGGTAGAGCACAACACTTTTAATGTTGGGGTCTTGGGTTCGAGCCCCAAGCGGATCACCAGAAAATCAAGCGGTTATCTAAAACAGGTAATCGCTTTTTTCGTGTTTATACGTTGGTTTTTAACGTCTGATGTAAAGCAAGATGTAAACCAAGAGTTCTCCGCAACTGTTCTCATGTCATTCTACATCTTTCATTCTTTAATAACCTATCAATATCTCCAGTTGTAAGATAAGGCAAACTTTGCTTGATTTTCTCAAAAGGCCATTCCCACCATTTTAGCGTTTTGAGTTTCTGTATCGTTTCTTCATCGAAACGCTTCCTTATCAATCGGGCGGGAACACCGCCGACTATCGTATAAGGTGGCACGTCCTTCGTAACAACGGCACGGGCGGCAATGATCGCCCCGTTTCCGATGTGAACGTCTGCCATTATCACCGCTTCATAGCCTATCCATACATCATTGCCTATCACGATGTCGCCTTTC
>NZ_JAUDEN010000017.1:0-87047 GCF_030373775.1 Bacteroides gallinaceum
GAAAAAAGTAGTTCCTTTGTAGCATTTTCTCAAACATTTCTGAGAAATCTTTTCTCAGTCTGATTCTGTGGGCTAGAAAAAAGAGAAAGTTTAAGCATTGGAAATTTTGCGGAATGCTTTTTTGATGAATGTTGTGGGTTTAGGCGGTAAAAGGGAGAGATTGCTTGCGAAAATAGCAGAAAGACACCTGAAAAGAATGACAGTTTGTGAGAGCTCTGTATATCTAACCTGAATATATAAATATTCAGGCCAGATATATATAACATGGAGATATATGTCTTTAGGCTGAAGATATGCTTTCATACAGGTTCTTGTTTGTAGCCTATCTTTATGACGTTTTTTTCAAATTCTTCGCGATTGCCTTTCGCCTTGTTTCGTGCCTTGGTTCGGTAGTTATATATAGTCGTTACCGAATAGCGAAGGAATTGTGCGATTTTTATGCTGTCCGTTATGCCGAGTCTGATAAGTGCAAAAATGCGTAATTCGGTATTGAGCCGGTGCGGGTTTTTTAAATGAATTTGTTCATCCTCGACAAGCAGTTTGTTGAACTCTTCCACGAAATGAGGGAAAAGTTGCAGGAAGGTGTCGTCAAAGTTCTCGTAAAAATCTTTTAGCTGGTCATCTATATACTGTGACGACTTCAGTTTCTGAAACAGTTCTTCTAATTTGCCGGACGCTGCTATTTTCCCCAGACTTTTTCTGTATTCATCCATCTTGTCTATATAAGCGGAGCACTGGTCCATGTATCTGCCTATATATACTTCTTTAAGGGTTATGTTTTCTGCAAGCGAATGGTTTGCATCCTGAAGTTTGGAGTTTGACTTATGCAGGTTATCGTTTGCCTGTGTCAGTTTGTTGTTGGCTTCGATAACTTGGCGGCGTGCCAGAGCCAGCCTTTCCATTTGTTTGTATAGATAATAAATGCCTCCCGAAAGGCATAAGGCCAGCGCAAAGATTACGTATAGCATGATTTTCAGTTTCTCCTGTTGTGCTTCTTTTTCTTTTTGATATGTATCGTTGATAACCGGAAAAAGTTCCAGTACCTCTACGATCCGCAGGCGTGCATTGCATATAGAGGCATCCTCCATGCAAAGTTTTATGCATGTATATGCTCTGTCGATATCCCCTTCTTTGTAGAGTATGACAGCCAGTTCACGTAATGCCGAATATTCGCGAACGGCCGACTTCAAGTCGGCAATGGATGATTCCAGCAGGCAGCGTTTGCGATTTTCATTGTCCTTCTTCAGTTTGTATGCTTCAGAAAGCGTGAACATGAGCATAGCTTTTTCGTGAATTTGCAATGGGTGCGTTCTTGAATATTCTTCCAGCAAGTTTATGGCTTCATCCCATTTGCCGTGTACATTGTATTGGTCCGCTTTTACAATCTGAAAGGTTATTGATTCCGGGTCGTTTACAGTAAGTATTGAGTCGCGGTACAAGTCGGTCTGTTCGTTGTATAATTTTTTCTGGGAAGGGGTGACGGCATAATCATCCATGTATCCGTAAATTGTTCTGCAAATATGGTAATAATACGGAAGCAGATGTTTGGGGAGATTGGGGACTTGAATATCCTTGAGTATGTCTAGGGCTTCTGTGAACATGCCGGCGACTCCCAAAACTTCTGCCATGTTTAAACGTGCGTTGACTATGTATTCCTTGTTTGAAGTCCTTTGTGCTGTTTCATAAAGTTCCCTTACTACATGTAGTGACGAGTCTGCGTTGAACAGTCGATATTCTTCATATAAATTCGAAAGAATCTTGTAGCGTTGTTCCTGAGTGTCCGATTCTTCGAAACGGGCTTGCAAATATGACAATTGCTTTTCTTTGTTTTCCACATAGATATGCCTTTGCTGCAATGCCTGATCCAGTTCATGCAACAATGTCTTAATTTCTTCGTTTGCAGACAAAGAGATGGAGAGAGTCAGATATATTAAGGTTATGAAAAGTCTTTTATTCATCTTTGTTTAATCTTGAAATACAAAGTTAGAAACAAATATGAAAAACAAGATATATTTAGAAAGATATTTGCTGTTTCATTTATAGGCTGGATTTGTTTATAAAAACAAACCCGGCCATCCGTCTGCAAACGGATGGCCGGGCAATTATGTTTCAGTCAAATAATCCTAGCGATTATTTCTTGCCTTCCAGCTTTTCTTTCAAAGCAGCCAGTGCATCGATATCACCCAAAGTAGTAGAGGCAGCCTGATTCTGGATCAGCGGAGCTTCTTCTTTCTTTGAAGCCTTCTTTGCTTTCTTTTCTGCTTTTTCTTCAGCCTTGGCTGCATCTTCGAAGATACGGCTGTGTGACAGGATGATGCGTTTTGCGTCCTTGTTGAATTCGATCACCTTGAACGGGAGCTTTTCATCCAACTGAGCCTGAGTGCCGTCTTCTTTTACCAGATGTTTCGGAGTTGCGAAACCTTCTACACCGTAAGGCAGAGCCACTACAGCACCCTTATCCAGCATTTCTACAATAGTACCTTCGTGGATAGAACCTACCGTAAATACGGTTTCGAATACATCCCAAGGATTGTCTTCCAACTGCTTGTGACCCAAGCTCAGACGACGGTTTTCCTTGTCGATTTCCAAAACCACTACATCGATGTCAGCACCGATCTGAGTGAATTCTGACGGATGTTTGATTTTCTTGGTCCATGACAAGTCAGAGATATGAATCAGACCGTCAACGCCTTCTTCGATTTCTACGAATACGCCGAAGTTAGTGAAGTTGCGTACTTTAGCAGTGTGCTTAGAGCCTACAGGATACTTCTCTTCGATAGTTTCCCATGGATCCGCTTTCAGCTGTTTGATACCCAAAGACATCTTGCGTTCTTCGCGGTCGAGTGTCAGGATGACAGCTTCTACTTCATCGCCCACTTTCATGAAGTCCTGAGCAGAGCGCAGATGCTGTGACCAAGACATTTCTGAAACGTGGATCAGACCTTCAACGCCCGGAGCGATTTCGATGAATGCTCCGTAGTCAGCCATAACGACTACTTTGCCTTTCACGTGGTCGCCTACCTTCAAGTCCGGATCGAGAGCGTCCCAAGGATGCGGAGTCAGCTGTTTCAGACCCAAAGCGATACGTTTCTTTTCGTCATCGAAGTCAAGGATAACTACGTTCAGCTTCTGGTCGAGCTGTACAACTTCATGCGGATCGCTTACACGGCCCCATGACAGGTCTGTAATGTGGATCAGACCATCTACGCCGCCCAAGTCGATGAATACACCGTAAGAAGTGATATTTTTGACAGTACCTTCGAGTACCTGGCCTTTTTCGAGCTTGCTGATGATTTCTTTCTTCTGCTGTTCCAGTTCGGCTTCGATAAGAGCCTTGTGAGAAACAACCACATTCTTGAATTCCTGGTTGATCTTGACAACCTTGAATTCCATTGTCTTTCCTACGAATACATCGTAGTCACGGATCGGTTTCACATCAATCTGAGAACCCGGCAAGAATGCTTCGATGCCGAATACGTCAACGATCATACCGCCCTTCGTGCGGCATTTGATGTAACCCTTGATAATTTCTTCGTTTTCAAGCGCAGCATTGATACGGTCCCAAGAGCGGGTTGCACGCGCTTTCTTGTGTGACAGAACCAGCTGGCCTTTTTTGTCTTCCTGGTTTTCGATGTACACTTCAACAGTGTCACCGACTTTCAAGTCCGGATTGTAACGGAATTCGCTCAACGGAATGATACCGTCTGACTTGTAGCCGATATTGACTACAACTTCGCGTTTGTTCATTGCGATAACTGTGCCGTCAACCACTTCATGGTCGCCTACCTTGTTCAAGGTGTTGTCGTAAGCCTTTTCCTGATCTTCCTTGCTTACGCTTGACAGTGTTTCACCGTTTTCATAAGCATCCCAGTTGAAGTCTTCAATAGGATGTACGTCTTTTAAGTTTTCCATTAAATAAAAATAAGTTGTTAAATAACTAATTGTGTTAGACTTTATATTGATCTAAATCGGCTGCAAAGGTATAACAATTTCTTGAATATTAAAACCTTTGCAGCCTTTTTTCTTCTTTCCGGCATTTTTTGCGCTTCGGAGTGCGCCTGTCGGTTTCAGGTTCAGTCTTTCAGCGAATATTCTACCGTAGTGACTACACGGACCTTCTTGATATAGGGTGTGTTGGCGTCGCGGTCGTTGATGCTGAACTGTCCCTGGTTGGCATGGCGGATTTTTCCGAGCTTGCTTTCAGAGTCCTTTGCAAACTTTTCGGCGGCTTCGCGTGCGTTTTTGGTGGCTTCCTCAATCATTCCCGGCTTGATCTTGTTGAGGCTCGTGTATTCGTATGAAACATTGTAGCGATAGTCGCCGCCCGTGATTGCGATGCCGCGTTTGAGCAGTTCTCCCTGTTCGCTTATCAGTTTCCTCACCAGTTCCACCTTGTTTGACGTTACGGTGATGACTGAAGTAACATTATAGCGGAAAGGTGAATCGTTGTTGCTGTAGCGTTCTGCTTTCTGGTCGATAATGTCAGGAGCATTTACGCTGATTTCGTTTTCATCTATTCCTTTTTCCTTCAGAAATTCCAGAATGGTCTGGTTCGAACGTTTGATGTCCGTGTAAAGCGCGTTCAGGTCATTGCCCAGACTTTTGTACACGAGCGGCCATGTCACTTTGTCGGCAGGGACTTCCATTTCGGCCAGTCCTTTTACGTTTACGCTGCGGTCTTTTTCAGAGAAGTTGTTTAGTCCGCAATTGATGAACACTCCTAGCAGGAGGAATCCCAGAGCCAGTATAGAGGCTTCAATTTTCCAGCTTTTCATAACGATAAATGTTTGTTTAAATGTTTTTAAAATGATACCTGGCCAGTTCCTGTATGGGGTTTTTCAGATAGAGCGAGGTGGTGAAACCAGACTTTCCGGCACTTTCGTTTATTTCTTCCTGAAAAAACCATGCGACAGATCCCGTAAAGGATACCGGCCATTCTTTTCCGTAAAGATAGACATTTCTTTTGAAGAAATCATCAAAACATCTGATGAGAAAATGATGTACCTGTATATTTTTTCTATATTTATATATGTAAGGTGTAAATCCGGCGAGAAAACGGTTGGCTAAAGGTTCGCGGTAGATGCGGTCCAGCAGAAGGGAAGGGGTGAGATTGAATTCGGCCAGCAGTCCTTCAAGCAGTTCCGGAGGGAGCTGTCTTTTCATGCAGTCGCTTATGAACCGTTTGCCCAGGCAGGCGCCGCTGCCTTCGTCGCCGAGAATATAGCCGAGAGGCGGGATGTTGTCTAGAATCTTCTCTCCGTCATACAGGCATGAGTTTGAGCCGGTGCCGAGGATGCAGGCGATCCCTTTTTGGTTCTTGCACAAGGCTCTTGCGGCTCCCAGCAGGTCGCTTTGCACTTCGATAGCATGGCACGAAGGGAACAGGTCATTCAGGCTTCGCAAGATGCCGGCGGATTTTTCCGGAGTGCATCCCGCTCCGTAAAAAAAGATGTGAGAGATATTTTCCGGAGAGAAGGGGAGTTGTCCGACCAGCTGCTCGGAAATGATCAGGCGAATCTCTTGTTCTGTCAGGTGAAAGGGGTTGATTCCTTGTGTGTGTATAGGCTGGGATCCGGTGACGCTGTCACCGAACACCCAGTCTGTCTTGGTTGCGCCGCTATCGGCTATGAGTATCATATCTTCATCTTCTGATTAGTGGCAATGGCCGCATCCTCCTCCGCAGCAGCTTTCGTCGTTGTGATGTCCTTCGCCGCATTCGTGATCG
This sequence comes from Bacteroides gallinaceum, assembly GCF_030373775.1. Lineage (NCBI taxonomy): Bacteria > Pseudomonadati > Bacteroidota > Bacteroidia > Bacteroidales > Bacteroidaceae > Bacteroides > Bacteroides gallinaceum. The sequence goes on from NZ_JAUDEN010000017.1 coordinate 5,726, forward strand.
CCGCAACCGCCTCCGCAGCCTTCGCATCCTCCTCCGCAGCCTCCGCTCATCGCGCTGACGATCTGTTCGATTTCTTTGTTGGTTGCGTCGCGCATTTCGATTACCGAACCTTCAAATATCAGGTCTTTTCCAGCATGGGGATGATTCAGGTCGATTACCACCTTGTCGTCTGTAATCTCGCCTACGTTTGCATAGAAGCGGTTTCCTTCGCCGTCGTTCATCATGATGATGTTGCCTTCGAATATGTTGTCGCTGTCGAACTTGCCGTCAGGTCCGTTGAACACGGATTTCGGAAGCTGTCTTACGTTGTCTTCGTCGCGTTCGCCATATGCTTCAGCGCAAGGGATGGTAAAGTTGAACTTGTCACCCTTGTTCAGTGCCAGAATTTCCTTTTCAAAACGGTCCAATGTATATCCCAGTCCTGAGATGAACTGGAAAGGGTGTTCTGCGGATGCTTCTTCCAGCAGTTCCTTTTTCCCGTCAGTGATGGCATAGAGCTTGTATGCCACCGTGATGTACTTATTTTCCATGAATGAATCTGAATTAAAAATGTTTCGTGCGCAAATATACGAATTTTGCCATAAAATAATGGGATGAAAGGAAAGTTTGAGCAAAATTGAGCATTCTTATCAGGCTGCAGGGGACGGTTTGGAACCCAATCCCGCATCACTTCTTCCTGGCGTGGAAAAACTTCAAGTCTGTTATCATGTCCTTGTTTGTTGGAGAAGTGCCGTAGCGTCGGGAGGTTATGGGGACAGACTGCTGTGTCTGGCTTCCCCAGTTCACTTTGCCGGAATAGACAATCCTGTTTTCCCAATACAGCGTGCCTTCCACAAAGACCGTATAAGTACCTTTCGGTACGGGGTTTCCTTTGTCGTCCGTACCGTCCCATGTGTAGTTTACTGTTCCGTTGCGTGGAGTGGCTCCGGTGAGGGCATCAATCTCGTCGGCAGGCATTTCTGCCGGCTTTGCCTTGCGGACCCATGCGGGAACGGCATCCTTCCGATAGGCATACCCGCCCTTGGCTGTAAAGGATGTGACATAAAGCGTGCGGACCAGCCTGCCGGTTTCGTCCTCTATCCAGATGGCGTACTGGCTGGAGGCAATGCCTCCCCGTTGGAATCTGAACGAAATGTCCAGGCATTCTTTGGACGTGTTTTCAAGTGCCCCTTCTTTTGCATAAGAAGGGGTGCAGCTCTGTATGCAAATGCAGGCAGGCAATAGCATTGCGGCTAATAATCTGGCTTTCATATCTTTTTATTCGTCAAATTTGTAGCAGTTCAGTCCGATGGCAGGGTTGTAGGTGCGTGTGACGGTTTCTTTGAAATCTTCCACCACAAACTCTCCCGCTCCGTTCAGCGTGGCGGAAAGCAGATGTCCGGCCAGTGCCGAATAGTCGCTGCGTCCTGCAGTCACATGCAGGTGCAGGTAGGTTTTTCCGTCCATTGCCGAAATGTTTCCGGTCAGATTGGCTATTTCCATCTGTTCCCGGAACGTTTTGTCCTCATATTGCTTTGATTCCGGGTTGAAGAACCGAAGTGTCAGTTCGTTGACTGCGCCTATGCCGCAGACTGTTCCCGATTTGATGCCTTTTTCATCGCAGAACGCTGTCAAGGCTCGGACGATTTCTTTGCGGTTCTGGATGCTGACGACATATCTGTTGCCGATTTGTTTGTATGTATACATGTCATGCAGGTTTTGCGCGCTTGCCGAAGCAGACAGCAGTCCGGCAAGCAGCATGGTGAATACTGATATTTTTTTCATGCAGGTAGAATCAAAAGAGTTGGGATGAAAACTCCGGCCGCTGGTCGTGGTGCCAGTAGGGATAGGGCTTTTGTGTCCGGCTGGCTGCATCGAGGCGCTTTACCTGCTCCGGTGTGAGCGTCCAGCCTACGGCTCCAAGATTCTGGCGGAGCTGTTCCTCGGTGCTGGCTCCGATGACAAGGCTGCATATCGTGGGACGCTGCAATAGCCAGTTGAGAGCGACTTGCGCTACGGTCTTCCCTGTTTCTTCCGCCAGTTCATCCAGCACGTCCACAATATTGTACAGCCGTTCGTATGACACGATGTTGTCCCTTACCGGCGCACCTCCGCGTGCCACCCGTCCGTCTTCCGGGGCGGGGCAGTTCCGGCGGTAACGTCCCCCGAGCCGTCCTGCGGCCAACGGACTCCAGACCACAGTGCCCACTTGCTGGTCGATTCCAAGTGGCATAAGCTCCCACTCGAAGTCCCTGTTCAGGAGCGAATAATATACCTGATGCGCAATATATCGGCTCCAGCCGTAGCGTTCGGAGATGGATAAGGACTTCATCAGCTGCCAGCCGGAAAAGTTAGAACAGCCGATATAGCGTATTTTGCCGCTTGCTATCAGATCATCCAAAGCTCTCAACGTTTCTTCGACCGGCGTGTTCGAGTCGAAACCGTGGATGTAGTAAAGGTCGATATGATCCGTGCCGAGCCGGCGCAGGCTTTCCTCACAGGCTTCTGTCAGGTGAAAGCGCGAGGCACCCTTGCTGTTCGGGTCGTCCCCCATGGGGAAAGTTCCCTTGGTGGCGATGAGCAGTCTGTTTCTCTTCTGTGCGATAGCCTTTCCCAAGATTTCTTCAGAAAGTCCGCGCGAGTAGATGTCTGCCGTATCAAACATGTTCAGTCCGGCATCCAGGCACATGTCTATCATCCGGGCAGCTTCGTTAGTGCCGGTGTGCCCCCAGCCTTCAAAGCCGTGCGATCCGCCGAATGTTCCAGTTCCCAAAGTCAAGGCCGGGACAAAAAGTCCGGAGCCGTTCAATCTGCGATATTCCATAATTGTAAGCGTTTAAAAGTTCTGCCAGGCATGGGGAGGCAGCGGTTGCCGGCGTTTCCGCTGCCTGCCGTTTGCTGTTTGACATTGCAAAGTTAGGATAAAAAAAAGAAACCGGATTCCACTATATTTGCAGTATGATTCATTATATTTACATGCTGATAAAAAAATGAGTATGCCTGTATTAGAACGTAAGATCATACATGACATGGCGACTTCGTGCAGCCATGTGTCCTATCCCCGCTTTCTCCTTCCTTTGCACAAGCACGTGGAGTTCGAGATCATGCTGTTTACCCGGGGAAGCGGCAAGCAGTTTGTGGGCGAAGGGGTGTCAGACTACAAGGCGGGCGACGTGGCTCTCATCGGGAGCAATGTGCCGCATCTGCATTTGTGCAATTCCAAGCTGCGTCCTTCCTCTGTAGGGAATCAGGAAGACGAGTGGTGTGCCGGCGAAGCCATACAGTTCAGGCCGGATGTGTTTCCCGGGAATATGGGAGAGCTGCCGGATTACCGGCTTATTTATGACCTGTTGCAGAAGAGCCAGTACGGACTCCGGTTTTATGACAAAGGGCTGTTTGCCGAAATGCTGGAGATGGTGAAAGCATTTGACTCGTGCGGATACACCTCGCGCCTTATCTGCCTGTTCCGTATGCTCGAAAGGCTGCACAGCTGCCGGCATGTGGAATTGCTTTCCGGTACGGCATACAACCGCGCCAATCACATTCCGGACATGGAAGAGCCTGTCGACATGGTATACGCGTATCTTTATAACCATTTCAAGGAAAAGATTACGCTGGAGGAGATAGCGGAATATGTCAGGCAGAATCCCGCGGCGTTGTGCCGGTATTTCAAGCGGCGCACGGACAAGAGCATTTTCCGGTGCCTTGCGGAAATACGCATCGAACATGCGTGCAGGCTGCTGGTTTATTCGGGGATGAACGTATCGCAAATAGCTTACGAGTCGGGGTATAATAGCGTGACGCATTTCATTTCCCAATTTGAAAAGATTGCCGGACGCACTCCTTCCGAATACAGGGCGCAGATGAAGCTGTGAGAAAAGGAACGGGCGGAGCGGCAAAAAAAAGAGGCATGTCCCGGAATTGAACCGTGGCATACCTCTTTTCAAATTTCTTTTCCGAAAAATTTATGCTTCAGCTTCGAAAGGAATTACAGAAACAAAGCTTCTGTTATTGGGACCTCCCTTTTTGAAGCATACAGTTCCGTCTACCAATGCGTAAAGCGTATGATCTCTACCCATTCCTACGTTGTTGCCCGGATTGTGGACAGTTCCTCTCTGACGGACAATGATGTTGCCGGCCTTGCATGCAGATCCGCCGAATATCTTTACGCCTAATCTTTTGCTTTCTGACTCACGGCCGTTCTTAGAGCTACCTACACCTTTTTTATGTGCCATTTTCTTCTACGTTTTAAATGATTAAGCAATAACTTGTTTGATAGTCAACTCAGTGAACTGCTGACGGTGACCTCTCAATTTTTTGTAACCTTTTCTTCTCTTCTTGTGGAACACGAGCACCTTGTCTCCCTTTACCAGCGGAGATTTTACTTCGCAAACCACTTTGGCTCCTTCTACGGTAGGAGCGCCTACTGTAACAGTACCGTTGTTGTCAACCAACAAAACCTTGTCAAATTCAACAGTTGCTCCGGCTTCTACGTCCTGCATGTGCTGAACGAAGAGTTTCTTGCCTTCTTCAATCTTGAACTGCTGACCGTTAATTTCTGCAATTACGTACATTTTATTTTATCTGTTTAAACGGTTTTTCTCCGCAAGGTGAACCGTTCTCTCCGGCTGCTTCGTCTACCTCCACGGAATAAATCGGCTGCAAAGTTAGGCTTTTTATTTGATTTGGCAAAAGGTTGCGGCGAAAAAAATGCTTCAAATAGCTTTTTCTTCCGGGTCGGGTTCTTATTTGCATTCCGTGTTGCCTGTCTGTTGTATGCAGGTGCAGGTTAAAGCAGTTCGGTCAGATCCTTCATTATGGCAACATGCGGATAGGCTTCCAGCTCTTCGGCGGTTGTGGCTCCATGCAGTACGCCGGCGAAATCCATTCCGGCTGCCTGCGCCGTTTCGGCATCTACAATGCTGTCGCCTATATATAAGGTAGTGTCCTTGTCTGTTCCGAGATTTTCGAGAGCCAGAAAAACGCCTTCGGGCGAAGGTTTGGCGGTTTTCACGTCTTCTCCTCCGACGATAAGGTCGATTATGCCTTCAGGAACAGTGTCTTTGGCCAGCTCCATGATCCGGTAGCGGTATTTGGTGGAGATGATTCCGATGTTGGCTCCTTTTTCTTTCAGAGCCTGCAATACGGATACCGTTTCGGGAAACAGACGCGTGTTTGCGGTCATGAACCGGTCGGCTTCTTTCACGTATTCCTTGCGGTATTCTTCAAGTATGGCTTCATCCCCGATGCCCGTAAGTATGGAAAACGAATCCACCAAAGTCTTGCCTATGGTCCGTTTGATCTGTTCGTCTGAGATGCCTGTGTGGCGGTGCCGTTCCAGCACGTTTCGGAAACAGATGACGATGCCTTTTGACGAGTCTGCAAGCGTGTAGTCGAAATCGAAAAGATAAGTGTGATAGCGTTTCATTTGTCTTTAGGTTTGTTAAGCTTGTTTCGGCCGGCAAAGTTACGGAAAATGAGGCGAACTTCAAAAGCCAGGCTCTCGTGAAGATGAAGAAATGCGCCTTCGCGCTTGTCTTTATTTACAGTTAAACAGGAATGCTGAAACTGTTAAAATAGACAAAAAACGAAAGCTTCTAAAGTTACGTTTGATTTCTTTTTTGGCTAATTTCGCCCCGCAAAAGATTTAAAGGCGATATGAGATTCAATATAGTCCGTTATAAGAATAAAATTCACGAATTTCACTTCTGGGGCGTTGCGGCTTTGATTTAGTCGCAAGCCTCTTTCGCTATGCCTTATTCATTCATTCTTTAATATAATCAATACAATTTTATGAGCAAAAAGAACAGGCTCATAGTGCTGTTGTATGTCGCAGCGCTATGCAGCCAGAATTTATGTGCCCAGCCGCGTGTTATGGGCGTTGAAGAAATGTTCCGCCTTGCTGATGAGAACAGCAGGAGCGTGCAGGTGTATGCAACGGGAAAAGAAGCTGCATCCGAGGCTTTGAAAGCTGCCAGAAATCAGCGGCTGCCTGATATCACAGCTTCCGTTTCAGGCAGTTACTGGGGAAACGGCAAGCTTTGGGACAGAGATTTCGGTAATGCGATGAAGATAGACATGCCTCATTGGGGAAATAATTTTTCACTCGAAGTGCAGCAGATGATCTATACCGGAGGTGCAGTCAACAGAGGCATCGAACTGGCTTCGCTTGGAAAGCGGCAGGCGGAACTGGACTGGGAGAAGAACCGGCAGGATGTGCGCTTCCAGCTTCTCGGATATTATCTTGACCTGTATAAGCTGGACAATCAGGCGAAGGTATTGGAAAAGAACCTTGAGCTTGCCCGGCAGGTGATTGCAGACATGCAGGCAAGGCGTGGGCAGGGGACTGTCTTGCGGAATGACATCACGCGTTACGAGTTTCAGCAGGAGAGTCTGAAACTGCAGCTGGCAAGGGTGACTGACGCATGCAAAATCATGAACCACAGGCTGGTGACCGCCTTGCGTCTGTCTGAACAAACACTTGTGGTGCCCGATTCCGCGCTGCTGGAAGCTGAGGTGCAGGCACGACTGGCAGGAACTTGCCATGCGGAGCAACATCACCCTGAAACAGACGGAAACGGACATTGAGGTGAACAAGCAGCTGGCGAAGCGCGAACGTTCGGAACGGCTGCCGAAAATCTCGCTCTTTGCAGCCGAACACCTGGACGGACCGATAACCATCGAAGTGCCTGTGCTGGACAACAACTTCAACTATTGGTATGTGGGAGTGAATGTGAGCTACAACTTTTCGGCGCTCTTCAAGAATGCCCGTAAGCTGAAGCAGGCGAAGTTGAATGTACGTCGAGCGCAGGAAACGCATGAACTGGCGCAAGAACAGGTGGAGAATACCGTACAGGCGAGCTATACTGATTTCCTGACGGCTTTTACCGAACTGAAGACACAGGAAAAGAATGTGCAGCTTGCCAATGAAAACTACAGTGTAACCAGCAACCGTTACCGGAACGATCTGGCGTTGCTGACCGACATGCTGGATGCCGGAAACACCAAGCTCAGTGCCGACATTTGAATTTCCCCCTGCTGTTCCGGATGAAGTTCCGCTTCACCAACAAGACGTTGCTTTCGGCGGCGGCTGCGGGCGTGCTGGCGTGCAACCTGGCTGCTCCTCATGTCACGGTTCTGCCTTTGCTTTGGGCGATTTGTTTCGTGGAGGGAATCTGCAAGATACAGGGAACTTTCGAGTGCATGTCGAACATCCAGCTGTGGATGACGCCGAAGCGTGACTTTACGGTATTTTTCCCGATGCTGCATATCGTTATTCTGGGCAGCATGCAGGTGTCCGATTTTCTCGCCACCCATCTGATGTATCATTATCATTGGACGTATATGCACTGGTTCGTGGCGGGACTGATGATGGTCGATTTGCTGGTCATCACCGTCTGCACGCGGCATTTCCGCGTCGTGAAGAAGTTTCCGCTCTTCGGCATCGACTGGCTTGGCGGGCTGCTTTGGGCCTTGCTCCTGCTGGAGGTGGCCTTTTTCTTCTGTTATGGCGACTGGTATGACTGGTGGAACAGCCCCGTCATCCGTGTGCTGGCCGCGGTCATTGTGCTGACGCTTGCGGTGTGTGTCGGGCGTATGCTTCATGTGCGCCATCCTTTCCTCGAGCCTAAGATGTGGACCTACCGCAACCTGCTTCCGGTGCTTGCGCTCATTACCCTGGTCGAGGCTTTTCTTGCCACGGAACATGTGCTTGAAGAAGTGTTCTACGAAGACGTGATGCACTACGAAGCGCTTGTCAGTGTCCGCCTTGACTGGCTGGTTCTGGCGGGAGCGGTTGCCGGATGCCTGTTTGCCTGTTGGTGGATGCATGTCAGGCGTTTCAGCTACCTGCGTCTGATTGCAGTCGGCATCGCTTTCCTGACGTGCTATCTTGTCGGCTTTTACTTTACGCTTTCTGCCGACATCCACATTTCGCAGCTCTATTTGCCGGTGGCGTGCCGCGGATTTGCATACGCGGTGTTGAGTGCGACGTTTATGGTTTGTCTGGAAGAAATCATGACATTCCAGCACTTTTTTCAAGCCTTGAGCGTGTTCAATATGCTGCACATGGTGGTGGGAGGAGTGCTGGGGGCTGCCATTTGCACCGAAGCCTTTTCGCACTACGTGTCAGACAATCTGGCACGCTACGGCGCGGCCATCGACAATGTGTCTTCCGGATGCTCCGCCGTCTTTGCATTGGGTGAGTATATGGAAGGTTTCATGTCGCGCATGATGGAGGTGAGCATCAAGCAGATATATGGATGGGTCATTTATGCCTGCCTTTTTCTGCTGCTGCTTTTCCTTCTTTACGATGCGCCGATACGGAGAGAACTCAAACGGATGCCGTATTGGCGGAAGTTAAGGAAAGAAATAGCGGATTCTTTTAAGGGAAAGCAGGATGCGTCATAGTCTTTCCGGCATACCGTATACAGGCGGGCGTCGTTCGGGAGCGTATGCCTTTGTGATGCGGATATGTCCGGTTTGCTTTCAGAATGTTGCGGAAACGCCGTTTTCTCTGAACCGCATCTGGTGATTTTTCTTTCTTCCAGAGGGCTTTTGAAGGTAAATGCAGGGCATTTATCCCTCCGAAAGCCTTCTGAAAGGGATAAAGGATGAGGAAAATGGGAAAAACAAGGCGGTTATAGCCGAAAAATGTCCCGTCATTCCGGGCAAAACACCGAGGTATTTTGTCTGAAATGACGGGACATTTTGATTCGGATGACGAAACATTTATTTGTGTGGCATGAAATGCGGCTTTATTTTGTCTGGAAGCGCGGTTCCGGCAACCGTTTCTGATTTGTTAGAATGGCAGGCTATGGCAGGATTTTCCGGCTGTCATGTCCAACAATCCGCAATGTGATGCTTATTTTGCTTTCAGTTTCCCTTATCTGCTGACATGCTGCATTCTTGCGGGCGCATCAGCCTGCGCTGTTTCCCGCCTCCTCCTGCCTGGCATCTGAAAACGCCGTTCTCAAGGCTTTGAACTACCATAATGTCAGCGGTCGTTTAATAGCTGACACTGCTAATTCCCTCTGCTGAATAAGAAACATTTGTGGTTTTGTCTGGCCTTATCTGCACCCCCACATCTGAATAGAGGATGTCGGCATTGAATATGCTTATTACGTAATTTCCGATGCAGAGCTCAAAATCGCTTTCTTTCGGAACCTTTTTTTCCATGAGGACGATGCTTGGATTTTCTACGGCACATATCGTGACAAGTCTTTCATTGTCCTCCGAATCGAAGCGCACGTGCAGTTTTCCCATCAGTGATTCTTTCGAGCAAGATGTGCAAATGACGGCAATAATGGCTGTCAATATAAGATAAGCAGGTTTCATTGTGGCTTTTGTTTTTAATATGACAATTGTTCCCCCCCCCCCGGTATGTATCAGTTCTTGCGTTTACTCTCCTTCGGGAACGTAGATAATCTCGCCGTTTTCAAGTTCGTAGGCGATGCCCACCTTCTTCCCGCGCTTTCCGCTAGACGACTGGTCCTGGCTCGGAGTATAACGGTTGATTTGTTTTCCTTCCTTTGTGATGATTTCCATGTTGTCTTTTCCCGGATTCTTCACGATGGTGAAGTCTTTGTCGGTAAACACTTCGGTCATGTTCATGTGCATCACCATAGCTACCATGAGCGATACGGCGAATACCATGGCCACGTCGAACAGGTTTACGACTACGCTCAACGGGTCGGAGTCTTCTTCCTTCCTGAAGAAGCTCACGCGGCGGCTCCGTCTTTTCATGCCTGCCCTCCTTTCTCTATCAGCACACGTGATACATAATCGAGGTTGTTGACACACTTGGCATACCAGCGTTGCTTGAACTGCAGGGAAACAAGTCCCACGGCACTGATAACCAGACCGACTACGGTTGTGGCGAACACCACCTGCATGTTGTAGGCCATTCCGGCAATGTCACCTGTAGAAAGTCCGACGAGTGCCGGGCTCATGGCAATCAGCGTTCCGATCAGTCCCAATACCGGTCCCAGCTTGGAAAGCATCTTCGAGAGCGCCACGTCTTTTTCGGCCTCCACTTCAAACTTCGACAAGACGAAGTCGGCGTAATCCTCGTTCACCGGACGGTTCAGCATATCGCGCAGGTAGCTTACGTAAAGCGAGTTGTCCTTTTCCGGAAGCGCCTGCTTCAGTTCTTCGGTTTTCCCCTCCCTGATAAGGTCGTCGAATGCCCTGTCGTTCTTGCGTTTGGTGATATACATGTTGTAGGTGCCTCCGATAAGGATGAGGGCGCGTACAAAAAGAAAGAGCAGAATGACAACATCGGGTATCAACAGGCTGTTGGCTACCCAGAAAAGCATTTTAGATATAAATTCCATGATGATAACGAATGATTATTGGTTAATAGTGATTTTGTTTCTTTCCTTTTTCTTGTTCCGCTTCTGGATGAGCGGATATTTGATGCGGCTCCATACGTATCCCACGATGAACAGCCCTGCAAACAGGGACAGTGCGAGTATCACCGCATTCCAGTTGACCGGCTCGTCTACCGCTGCATAGACCGTTTTCCCGTTGACGGTGGTGAGCAGTCCCAGGATACAGACGAAGAGGCTGACGAGGAAATGAATCTCCAGGCGCAGGTCTTTTTCCGGAACGAAGTATTTCACCGCCCATGCCAGTACCGGAATGAGTACGAGCACAGATGTTGCAACGATGCAGGCTATCGTAGTGAATGACATTCCCACAAAAGTGAAGATTGCCTCTGTAAGGCAGCAGAACACGACGGGGAAAAGCAGCAGGCTCGGATACCACCAGAGCAGTTCCGCCCACCACGGGTTCTTCTTTCCGTAAAGCCCCCGCAGGTATGTCACGCAGAAGCCGAAGCAGAGCGCAGACTCCAGCGTGATGATGACCGCCATGTTCTGCAAGGCTTCCGTGTTTTGCAGGTAGTCGGCTATCTGGGTTTTTGATTGCAGGATGGCATACGGACAAGCCAGCAGGGTGAATGCGGCTACAATCAGGCTGTAGATTCCTGCCTGCCACCATTTCCATAAACTGAGCTTGAACGCGCAGTTTATGGCGATGAACAGCATGAGTATGAGAATTATTTGTTCCATGTCATTCTTTTTTGTCGTTTTGTTGCGAACGCTTTTTCTTCAGTATAGCCAGCAATGCCACGAACGCCGCCAGCACAATGACCGCGGCAAGCGTGCCGCTCAGCTTGTTTTTCTCTCCGGCAGGCTGTTCAACACTCCCTACCGTGTTCTTTTTTAAAGTCATTCCCTTCCGGTTTCCTTCTTCCGAAACGGCAGCTTCCTTCATTTCATGGATGCGCTGCCTGTAGGCTGATGCCTGCTGCTGGCTTACGTTGCCGGCAATGAAGTCCTGCAATCTGGCGTTGTTGTCCGAGAAGCCTCCTCCCGAAGTGCCGAACTTGTCCACCAGTTCCGTATGAAGTCCCGCAATGTCTTTCAGCTGTTCGGGCGATGCTTTCCAGTATCCTTTGCGGGCGGTTTCCAGCATTACGGCGGTCATATTCTCCAGAGCGGCCGGATTCTTTCCTTCGAAATAATCCTGAACCCCCAGCTTGTACTTGTCCTTTACGTACACGTCATAGATTTCATTCCAAAGTTCCTGGTCGACTGCTTTCGGTTTCATCACATTCCATCCGTACGTGTTCTGCACGATTTCAGCGATGGAACTTGCTCCGCTGGCATCTCCTTTCATCTTTTCCCTGATGTAGGCAGGGTTGAGTATCGTGGTGCGGCTTTCCACGCCGATCGCTTCCTTCACTTCCTGCATCCGCACATTGTTCCGGTTGCGGTAGTCGCTCAGATAGGCATCCGGGTCTTTCCCCGTCACATTGCGTACGGCCAGATTCATGCCGCCCATGAATTCATATACGTGGTCAAGGCTCAATGCGCCCCAGGTGTTGCTCTGGCGTGGCTGGATGACGGCGTCCGTGCGGGTTAGCGCGGCTTCGAAAGCATACTGGCGGAATGCTTCCCAGTTTTTCTCGCTTCCGTAATAAGCTCCCATGTTGTTCATATAGGTATCGGCTATATCCTTTTCGTCGTTCCACCGGTCGCCGGCTTCCACCATGCTTTGTATGCCCGTTCCATATCCGCCGTTGACACCTCCGAATACGCGGAAAGTTGACATCTCGCGTGCGTCTTTCGGCGTAAGCCCTTTTTCGATGAGCGTGCGTTCCGTTTCTACGATGCCTGCCGCCACCTGGTTTTCATACGCGTCGTCTTTGGCCGAAGCAGCCATTTCTACTGCCCGGTTGATGAGGAACAGCCGGGAAGCCGCAAGGTCGCGGAGCTGGCCGCTGGTCTGTACCACGACATCAATGCGCGGCCGTCCCAGCTCTTCGGAAGGAATCAGCCGGATATCGCTTACACGTCCGAAGGCATCGCGTATCGGCTCTACGCCAAGCATATACAGGATCTGGGCGATAGTGGCTCCTTCCGTTTCGATGAACTCGCCGCTCCAGAGCGTGTAGCTGACCTTGCGCGGAATGGAATCATGATGCCGTTTCTTGTACATCTCGATGGTGTTGTTTGCCAGGCGGATGCCTTTTTCCCATGCAGCTTCCGAGGGAGTTGCCTCCGCATTGATGGAGTAGAGGTTGCGTCCGGTGGGAAGTGCGTTCGGATTGGCGATCGGATCTCCTCCCGGAGAGGGCTGCGTATATCCTCCGTTGAGCGCATTCATCATGCTGGCCAGCTCTTTTTCGGGACTTTCCAGCAATGCGTTGCGGTAGTTGTTCACATTCTTGATGGTGCGCTCTACCTCCATGATGGCCAGCGCTTTGTTTATTTGCTCTTTCGAGTATGCTTTCTTTTGCGTCATCTTCTTCATCATGTCGGCCATGCTTGTTCCTGCCGGGGCTTTCGGGGCAGGCGAAGAAGCTGTTTTCTGATGTTTCATGGCCGCTTCCATTTTGCGCAGGGCAGTTGAGTCGGCACCCATTTTCCTGGCCATGGCCAGTGCTTTTTCCGGGTCCATGCCTTTGGCGGCTTCGCGCATTTGCGCCTTCATGCCTTCGCTTATCTTTCCTGATGCCTGAAGGCCGGCTTGTTTTTCATTTCCTTCTGCCATGCCTTTCATCATTTTCTTCATGGAAGGATTGTCTGCCATTTCTTCCGCAGCAGCCATCATCATTGCCATCAGTCCGTCAGGATTCTTGCGCGAGGCTTCCACTTCACGGGCTTCTTTCAGCTCGTCCATGCTGATGCCGGCTGTGCGGCAAGTCAGTTCGTCGGTCGCCACTGACGGATTGGCCAGCAGATGAGCTACCAGCGTTCGTGCCGGGTTCAGATAGCGCTGGGTGAAAAGCGTGCGATGTTTCTCGGTCTGAGGATCGGCCTTGCCTTTCAGCTTGTCGAGTGCAAGCAGGCTGTAGGCTATCGGTTCGGTCGCCATGGCATAAACGCTCGACTCAATGCGTGCCTTTTCGTAAGGTACGCCCATGGTGTAGAGCTGTCCCGTAATCTTTTCGTTCGCCAGTTCTTCTGCGAAGTTTTCTATGCGCATTATGTCATCTTCCGTATAAGGGCGCGTCAGGATGCTGTCAAGTTCCAGTTCGCGATGGATGCCCATCTTCACTGTCAGTTCTTTTACCTTGCGGGCAGCTTTGCGGATCATGTCTTTGCTGCGGTTGCCTTCACCGAGCAGATTGTTGTAGTTCTTGATGGCTTCGTTCAGTTCGCGGTATACTCCACGCACGTTGCTTTCCATGAACGGCGGAGTCAGATAGGATTGGAGTCCGGCATACGAACGGCGTTTGGCGATGATTCCTTCGCCCACGTTGCCGATTGTGTAGATGTAGAAGTGGGGAAGTGCTCCTACCAGGCGGTCGGGCCAATCCCTGCTTGACAGCGCTACCTGTTTTCTGGGCGTGAATTCCAGGCTTCCGTGTGTGCCGAAATGAATCATGGCATCCGCCTTGAAGCCGTATTGTGTCCACAGGTAAGAGGCGATGTAAGGGTAGGGAGGTGCAGTGTTAGTCCCGTGTACGATCTGGAACGAATTGTTTCCTGCTCCTGCCGCCGGCTGAGGAAGAAGGACCACGTTGCCTAACCGGATGCGTGCTATACCCAGCCTGCCGTCTTCGGTTGCCATGAAGGTGCCCGGAAATTCTCCGTTGGCAGCTTTCACTTCAGCGTTGATTTCCGGACGGATGCACTGCTTTGTCCATGCTTCATATTGTTCCTTTGTAATCAGTTCGGGGTTTCCTTCTTTCAGGAACTTGTCAAGGGCACCTTCCGCATAAGTGCTGAAAACAGTTCCCTGTTCCTGAATCAGCTTGCCGAGTTCTTCGCTGCTTGAGGGAAGTTCTACCTTATATCCTTCCTTCTTCATGCGTGCCAGCAGATTGTAGAGTGAAGGAACCACTTCCATTCCGGCAGCGGCCAGTGCATTTTGTCCGGGACCTTTATAGTAGTAGACAGCTACGCGTTTCTCTGAGTTCGGCTTCTTTTGCAGGCTGATGTAGTTGTTGACTGTCTGTACGAATGTTTCCAGTCTTTCCGGGATGGCAAACGCATGCTGCATTCCTTCTTCGTCTGCGTAATGTCCGAACAAGGCGAACGGACGTATGGCTCCGTCAATTTCCGGAGTCACTACGCTTTGGGATAGAAAGCCTCCGCTCATGCCCATCGCATCGTTTTCCCAGTTTTCTACTAATGTATTCACGTTCAGCGGAGCAAACAGCGGTATATTCTGTTCCGACAGGTAGCTTACGATATAATCTCCCATACGTCCATGTGCCATGTTGATTACGGCAGAAGGCTGCACCGAATCAATCTGATGGCGGGTGATGAAGCTCTTCATCCGTCGCACCGGATAAACTACGTTGCCGGTTTCTTCCAGTTTCTTTATCAGACCGGTCGGTTCACCCATCTGTCCGGTAATGATGATGCGCGGCGCGTTTTCTTTCCATAAGCCGTTGTCCTTTAAAAAACGGTTGTATTCGCTGATTGTATTGAATCCCATCGCTTCCTCATCCGGATTCTTCGGATCCGTGTGGTAAAGCATTTCGCTTGCCGCTTTCTGTACTGTTTCCGGTTCATGCACGGAAGTGAGTTTTCTGTCAATGGCCTTGCGGACATAGTTCAGCATGCTGCGGTAATTGCGTCTGCCTCCGTTTCCTAAATATTCGCGCAAGGGAGCGGCAGTGGCAGAGTCTATCGAGCAGATGTTGTTTGCCGGATTGGTGACTGCTGTAGAGAGTACCGGCAACCCCTTGTCTGCTGCTTTCTGGATGACTGCACGCTGCTCTTCTGTGATGCGCAATCCCATCGCATTGATGAAAACCATGTCGTAGCTGTTCAATTTATCCAAGTCATCGGTGCTTATTTCGCCCAGCTTGATGAATGGATTGTCGTTGGCTTTTGAGATTTCTCCCAAATTTATCACCTGATAGTTGATGAAGCCTACTTTTGTGGAACTGAACCAAGAGTTCCATGCCACGAAAAGCAGAACAATCACAACTGTCAGGCCGCCAAGCAGGATGATTCTTTTTTTCTTTTTCATTTTCTCTGTTTTTTATCAGGTTCTCTTCTTTTTCTCTTTAAAACAGCTTGTCCACATCAAGCGAAATGCCTGCTGTAAAGGTTGTGCCTGTTGTGGAGGGCGTGCTGCTGTAGTAATGGTCCGGACGGTAGTTGAACAGGTTGTCAATGTTGACGATGACATTGATGCCTTTATATACTTTCTGTGAAATGTTCAGCTTCCATATTGTATATGCAGGATAGGTGACAGCTTCCGTTGATTCGAACGAGTTTTCGGAAATATACTCGTCGGTTGTGACTTCTGACAGGAAACGCCCGTTCAGCGCGATGTTGAATCCGTAGCTTTTCCAGTCTTTGCCATACTCAAAGCGGGTTGTCAGCGAATGCGGACGTGTGCTTGACGTGTAAGGCTGTCCGTATTTCACGTGCTCGTGGGTGAAGGCGTACGAAACCCGCATGCCGAATCCGCACGGGTATTTTGCCGCTGCGGTTGCATCTAGTCCGGAGATGTTCATCTTTCTCATGTTGGTATATACCATGCCGTTCAAAGCCTGGTTCCAGGCTGTGTTGATCCGGTTGTCTACAATATTGAAGTATCCTGTAAGGGTTACGTTGTAACGGCTTCTCATGTATTCGGCAGACAGTGAGAAGTTCTGGCTGCGTTCCGGTTTCAGGTCCGGGTTGCCGTAAATCATGAAAATGTTGGCCATGTTGAAGTCCATATACATTTCTTTCAGGGTAGGGGCGCGGAATCCTCCCGCATAAGAGGCGCGCAGCGAACAGCTTCCCAGTTTGTACATGAAATTTACTTTCGGCGAGATGTTCTGTGCCTTTGCTTCTGAGAAGTAGTCATAGCGTATGCTGGCCAGAATATTGAAATTCTTGACCGGCGCCCAGTCATACTGTGCGAAAGCGTCGGCCGTATATTGCTTGTAGTTTCCGTTGTCTGTAAACTGGTAGCTCATCAGGTAGTCCCGCATGAAGTCGCCTCCAACAGTCAGTGTGTTGTTCTTGTTGAACGAGCGGGTGTACAGGGCGCGGACTGTGTGCTGCACATTGGTATAATCCCGTATGTCCAGATTCTGTCCGGCATCGAAATCGCTTTTGTCGTATTGGTCGAAACTGTAGGAAAGTTCCAGGTTGTTATTCTTTCCGAACGAGTAGTCCCCTCGCAGCCCTCCGGAGAAATCCCGGTAGCGGTCTTTGCTTGATGCGCTTTTGTCACGCTCGCGGAAGAAATATCCAAGCCTTCCGGTCAGTTTCAGATTCTCAAGCGGCGTGTACACAAGCCGTTCCTTGAAGTTCCATGTGCGGTTCCCGTATACTTTGCTGAAAGCATTTTCTTCTCCGTCTTTGCCCACGGAACCCACTTCAATCGGATCGGTCGACGTGTGCTGCACGTTGATGCTGTTTTTTAAACCTCCTGCCTTGAATGTGAATGTTCCGCCGTAGCGCTGGTCATTGTGCGAACCGTATCTTCCGTTTAGATTCAGTGTCCATGGCTCAGACGACTCTTTGCTGATGATATTGACCACACCGCCTATCGCATTGGAGCCATAGAGTGAAGAGGCTGCGCCTTTCACTATCTCTATGCGCTCCACATTGTCCAGGTTCAGCCGGCTGTAGTCGATGTTGTCCAGTGTTTCTCCGGCAAGCCGTTCGCCGTCCACCAGAAACAGCACTGCGTTGCCTCCGAATCCCTGCATGTTGAGCGAAACCTGCTGGTCCATCGAGTAGGAAAATTCAATGCCGGGAAGTTCCGCCTGAAGCAGTTCTCCGATGTTGGTCGCATCCACTTTCTGGATGTCGTCGGCGGTAATGACTCGTGTGACGATGGGAACATCTTTCAGCAGTTTCGGCGTTCGCGTTCCTGTTACTACCACCGTTTCCATGCCGATGGCATCTTCTTCCATCTTGAAGTCGTGCTGTTTTTGCTGAGGCTTTATCCTGCAGCTTTGAGTTATGTATCCGATGTAAGAAGCCTGCAGGGTGTATTCGCCGTTGTCGGGCAGCCGGAGGCGATAGCATCCTTGCGCGTCGGTAGTCATGCCGACGCTTCTTTTTTCTTTTACAAATACGGCAGCTCCCGCCAGCGGTTCGTTGTTTGTGTCGACCACCTTTCCTGCAATGAAGCGTTGCGCAGAGGCTGGCAAGACAGACAGGCAGCATCCGGCGGCTACACAAAGCGCGGTCAGTATTTTTCGCATAGTCATTTTTTGTTTGGTTTTATTGGAATGCCTTTTCAAGCGGGTATAGATATTCAAATGTCATGTGTCCTTTCACATTTTTTTCGTTCATATAGTTCAGCAGGTGGATGGCCGCATGCGTATTGTCTTGCAGGCGGAGGATATAGATCTTGTTTGACATCGTATAAATGGGAGGCATTGTGCTTGTGTCTACATTCAGCCATCTGCTCAGCACTTCGTTGTATGAAGATTTCGCGTAGATGATGTTTCCGTTCATCATGTCCGACATGTCTATGGCGATCCGGTCGGTTGTTTCGATGTCTTCCGAATATTCTCCCGCAGGGATGCTTCCGGAATCGAGCAGTTCGTCCATGCTAGCATAAGACGTTTCCAGCACGGCACCTCCGTTGGTCTTTACGTCATACCGGTGGATGGCGATATCCCACTCGGCAGGGAGGCTTCCCTCTTGGTCCCACGGCTCTTCATCGCCTTCCTGGTTGAGGATGCGGACGGCTGTCGTTTTCTGTGTCTTCAGGCTGATATAGTTCCATCTGGTATAATCCGTGCCGTCTACGGTAATTGACTCGCAGTTCTCGGCCGTAACGATCTGGTAAGTATCGTATATGCCGTCAAATATGCCGTCGCAGGCCGGGAGCGGCAAGAGTGTCGCTCCCAGCAAGACGGCAGCATGAAACCGAATTCTTTTCATCTGCTTTATGGTCTGTGGTTGGTTTATTCGGCTGCTTCTGTCGTTTCCGGCGTGAAAGTGAAGGTGATGGCAAACGGCATGGCTCCCGGCTGGATTCCCATTGTCATGTTCAGCTTTTTATCGCTGACTGTTCCGGTAAGGTTGCTCCCTTTCAGATTTGTGCTGCCTGCAAGCGTTTCGAAGCTTTCCAGCGACAAGGTGCAGGTGCCATCTTCCGATTTGCTTACGGCCACTCCGGTTATGTCAAAACTTCCCATTGACATTGCTCCTTCGCCCATGGCCGGCACGGATATGGTGACTGTTCCGTCTTCCGCTTCGGTCAGATTCAGTGTCATTTCGCTTGTGCCTTGCGAGCTTCCCATGACAGACATGTCCATGATACCTTTGTATTCGCCCGCTATTTCGCTTGCCGGTGAAGCGGTTTCGGGTGTCGGTTCAGCCTGTGTGTCGAATGTGAAGGTGATGGCGAATGGCATGGATCCCGGCTTGACGTCCATTGTGATGCGTACTTCTCCGTTGCTGACTGTTCCGGCAAGGTTGCTTCCTTCGAGATTTATGCTGCCGGAAGTGGCAGAGAAGCTTTCCTTGCTCAGCGTATACGTTCCGCTTTCGGAAGCTGCTACAGACACTCCGGTCACATCAAACGCTTCCAGCTGCATTGAACCTCCGTTTCCCATTGCCGGAAATGATAGTGTCACGGTTCCGTTTGCTTCCGCAGTGATTTTTACGCTTGTTTCCGATTCACTGGCAACGGTTCCTGATACAGCCATTGACATCAGTCCGCTGTAGCTTCCTTCTACGGCTTTTGCCGTTTCCTGTTCCGGTGTTGTCGTGTCGTCATTACCGCATGCCACCGCAAATAATGCGATAGCAGCCATTGCAAAAAAGTTTTTTAAGTTCATGGTTCTGATTGATTTTTTTATTTGTCGGTGCAAAGTTAGATCCGGTAAAAAAATCAATCAATACCTAATTTTTATGAAAAAAGAGGGGTGAAATAGCGCACGGTTTCCGATGCGTGCGGAGTGTGACTGATTATTTTTAGGTATTCGGCGGATGCCTGGAAAGCTCCTGAAAGAGCGGATTCCTTTTTTGATACCTATATTTTGTTAGTTTGGAGTGAGTATCCAGCCTGGACCGTCGGGCTGGATGCCGCTCTTCTCGGAGCGTAAGAATGGAGTGACCGAAGTCACTCCATCGGTTTGTAGTCTTTGGCAAGTCCTCCTTCGCTGGTTTCCTTATACAGCGACGGAAGATCATGTCCGGTTTCTTTCATTACTTCAACGACACGGTCGAATGATACGCGGTGGTGTCCGTCAGTGAAGGCCGAATAGGTGTTGGCGTCAAGGGCACGTGCCGCTGCATATGCGTTCCGTTCGATGCAGGGTATTTGTACCAGCCCGCATACAGGGTCGCATGTCATGCCCAGATGATGCTCCAGCCCCATCTCGGCCGCATATTCGATCTGTGCGGGACTTCCTCCGAAAAGCTGGCTTGCCGCTGCCGCCGCCATGGAACATGCCACTCCCACTTCGGCCTGGCATCCGGCTTCGGCTCCCGAGATGGACGCGTTGTGTTTCACGATGTTTCCTACCAGTCCGGCGGTGGCAAGAGCGCGCAGGATGCGTGCGTCGCTGAATTCGCGTGTCTTTTGCAGGTGATACAGCACGGCAGGAACCACTCCGCACGCTCCGCATGTAGGAGCCGTTACTATTTTTCCGCCCGAAGCATTCTCTTCACTTACGGCAAGCGCATAAGCGAACACCATGCCCCTCGACCGCAAAGAGTCTTTGTATCCTTTCGATCTTATATAATAGGAAGAAGCTTTCCGGCGGAGATTCAGCGGTCCGGGCAGCACTCCTTCTGCGTCCAGCCCCCGGTGTATCGCTTCCTGCATTGTTTTCCACACCTCGGCCAGATAATCCCAGATTTCTTTTCCCTCGCATTGCTCTACATATTCCCAATAGCCCCGTCCCGTATGTTCGCACCAATACAGAATCTGGCTCATGGTACTCATGTTGTACAGGTCGGGAGTGGATGTGTTGTCGTGTCCCTCTTCGGCGAGTGCCCCGCCTCCTACACTGAACACAGTCCATTCGTCCGTTTTCTTCCTGTCAGCGTCGAATGACTTGAAAGTCATTCCGTTGGGATGGAATGGAAAGAATACATGGGGTTTCCAGACAATTTCGACTGGAGCGTGCGGCTGCAGTACATCCAGAATGGCGACATCGGTCATGTGTCCTTTCCCGGTAGCGGCAAGGCTGCCGTACAAGGTCACTTCAAACGATGCGGCTTCAGGATGTTTGGCCAAAAAAATCTCTGCGGCCTTCCGCGGCCCCATGGTATGGCTGCTGGAAGGTCCTGTTCCGATACGGTACAATTCTCTGATTGATTTCATTTGCGCTTTATTTATGTTCTGCAAAAATATGAAATATATGCCAGTTGTTTCATTTTTTAGATGTTTTTGTGCCGGTCGGATTTTCAGTTTGCGCTGATCTCTTGTTCTAGTCAGTTTTTTCTGTCATCTTTAGTTTTTGGCTGGCTATGTCGAATTTGATTTTCAGTTCGGTCTTTTCTTCGATCAGTTTTTCTATCTTTTCGTCCTTTTCACGCAAATACTGTATAAGTTCAAACAAGTCCGGTGAACTTGTGGTTCTGCCGGATTTTCTCATTTCTCCGTTTCCGGTCAGAAGCCATTCGGCGTTTATCCAATCAAATGTTTGAATGATCTTGACTAAGAGGTCAAAACTTGGCTTGTTCCTTTTCTGTATTACAATTCCTCTAATCGTTTGATCAACAACACCTAATTTCTTAGCGAATCCTGAAACTGTAAGTCCTTCACTCGTAATTAATTCTTGTAGTCTTTCAATTATGTCCATAAAATCTCCTAGAAAAAATCAATCAAATATTTTGTTGTTTAAAATAAATGTTTGATATTTGCACTGTGTTTCATTTTCTATGTAGCTAAATTATAAAAAAATGGTAAGAAGTGGAGTTTGTAGTCTTTGTTTTTTTATACTTATTTGTTTTGGCACGGATTTATGCAGTGGGGAATCGGGGAATGTTGCAGTCCGTGCAATCTCAGGGTTTGATCATTTTTTGATTAATGTATAATTGTTTAATTGCTTTATTTTATGAAAAAAAGATTTATTAGTGCGATGCTCTTCGGAGCATTGGTGCTTGCAGCGGGTACGTCTGTGACAAGCTGCAGTGACTATGATGACGAAATCCAGAATCTGCAGACGCAGATCGACCAGATTACATCGTCAAATCCTGTGACAGCCGATGACATCAAGGCTGCTGTAGATGCGGCAAAGGGGGACTTGCAGAAGCAGTTGGATGAGTTGGAGCAACAGCTTGCCGGCAGTGGCGACGATTCGGGACTGGCAGCCAAGGTGCAGGAACTGGAACGTAAGATCGCTGAACTGGACGGCATAAAGAACCGTCTTGATGAGCTGGAACTGGCTGAAAAAGAGTATGCCGAAACGGGTTCGCTGGCTGCATATCAGGCGAAAGAAGGCTTGAACGCTTTTATTAACGAAAAAATTACGGATGCGCTTGACGGAAACGGCGGGGCCATCGCTGCCTACATTGAAGAAGCTGTAAAGACAGGAGCTTTGATAGACCTGAACAGGCTGAACGCCGAACTGGCTGCAATCGTGGGTCCTGCGGGTTCGCTGACCTTGTTGCAGGCTGACTTTGAAAAGTACATTACGGGAAACGGCGACGAGGCTTTGCTGAAAAGAGTATCCGGACTGGAATCCTATGCGGCCTATATCGAGAAGTTCATTGAGAACGGAAACGGGCAGTATGAAACATTTGCTGATGTGCTGGACCAGATTGAGGAAACAAGAACCTTGGCGGCATCTTTGTTTGTGCCGGGAGGCGAAGCGTACAATGCTGTCCAGGCAATCGTTGCCGGGGAAATAGGAGCGGTAGACAGCCGGATTAAAACCATTGAGAGCGACATTGAAAAGCTGGGGATTGATGTGGAGGCTATCAAGGGCATGATTCAGAGCATTGTGTATGTGCCGGCCTATGCAGATGGGAAGGTTCAGTTCACAACGCTCTATGCGGAACCTGCCAGCGGCAGTGATTGGGATCTGATATCAAGCAGTCAGGAAGTGGAGGTGAAGTTCCGCATTTCTCCGGCCTCTGCCGTTCAGAATTTCGTTAAGAACTATGAGGTGGAAATACAGAGCCTGGAGGTAGAATCGCGTGCTGATGAGCCTCTGGCGGTTAAAGAAGGAAGTGTGGTTGTGGCGGATGCGGACTTGGGTATCGTGGCAATGAAGCTGAGCGCCGACAACTTGACGGGCAACCGTGCTGCCTGTCTGCATGTGACCGGCAAGCGTCAGGAAGGTGCTTCTGATTTTGTGAGCGATGTCACTTCGGATTACTTTGATGTGGTGGCGGTTGAAAAATACATGAAGAACGTGAAGTATGAAACAGCCGAAACGGAAAGAGAACTGGTTTACAACGCCGGAGAGGGTGAAGAGCATGCTTCGTTGGATTTCCTGGCCGGAGGGCATTATGAACTTTATGTGTCAGACTCGAAAACCGGAACTTTTGGATGGGAGAAGGCCAGTGACGAATTGGGCATTGACATGGATTTGTTCCATCTTACGTTTAAGGTTTCCGGCGACATCAATTATTTCAGTCTGGATGCTGCGGCCGGTGTACTGAAGGTAGCCAATGTGGGTCAGACAAGCTCCGTGAACAAGTCTGTGACGATGGGCTATGAAATTGCGGTAGACAATGCTTCCGGCTCTCCTTATTCCGGCACATATGACGATAAGGTTACGATTGTCCGCAGGGTAGGTGCTGCAAATATCGGCAATTTTGATTTTGAATGGAATAATGTGGGCGGTTTTGAAAATTCTTACGCTTTGTCTGCTGATGAGATGGATGCCGTTTACAATGCTGCGGGATTGACCAAAGAAGAGTTCAACAGACTGGCGCACAATGCCAGCGTTTTCGATTTCGCGGACGGTGACGCGTATTTTGCTTTCGTTGGCGGTGCTGACAATGACTTGAAATTGATCGTGAAACAGGGTACGAACGGCGGAAAGGCTGTTGCCCGCATCAAAGTGACCGAAACGCTTTCCATCACAATCGAAGCCGTGGCAAACGTTGCTTATCCGGAGGTTGACAAGCTTGCGAAGAAGGCTGAAATGTGGGACGGTGATGTGGTTTATCTTCCGGTAGCTGTAGACGCAGCGCAGGCATCACAGGTAAACATCGGCTTTGATGACATCACGAGGATATTCAGCAACTATTCAGACGTAGAAGCTGCTGTTGTAGCAAAGGCAGGCGGTACGATTGAGTTCAAGCCCGAAGTTGGCGAAATGAGAGGAAACAAATACATTGTTGATGTCAACGATTACCTTGGCAGCGGTGAGAATCTGGCGGAAAAGCTGAAGATGGACGTAGTGGTGAAGTTTGGCGACGATCATGTGGTGGAAACAATCCCGGTTGTATTCAAGTTTATCGATGACATAAACTTGTCTGGTACATGGGCTGTTCCTGTCGCAGGAGAGATTGTCATTGAAGACAGATATCAGTCTGCATCCCTGACTTCCGGCACAACCGGCGGAGAAAAATGGGCTTTCTCATGGACAGACTATAGAGGCAGCGAGATGTGGCCTGCAATAGACAAGAATGCATTTGGCTCTTCTCTTGCCGGACGCGATGCTTTGCACCTTTATGGCCTGGATGTAGAAATGGTTCCTGTAGGCGAAAATGCCGGCAAATTTATTGTCGACCAGAATGCAGGTACTATCAAGCTGACCGACGATCAGGCCAGTCTGGAGTCGGTGGCAGGCGATATTACCGTTCAGGTGAAGGTTACGGCTACTTCTATATGGGGCACTGTTCCGAACAATGTGGTTACGCTCAATGTGCGGGTTAAGCAATGGGCCGACTGATGCCGGGAAGTGCAAGATGTAATTTCTGATACTTAGGCTTTTGTGAAGAGGGTGTGTCAAAAAGCACACCTTCTTTTTTACGCACAAAGCCCCGACTTTCACAAGCTGGGGCTTTGTTATTACCTAAAGATTTTGTATCTTTAGGCATAATAATTTCCACTATGGCAAAGATACATTTTCGTCCTTACAATTCCAACCAGACAGTGCTTTTTCCTCAAAGAATAGATGAGGATATTGCAGAAAACGATCCGGTGCGTATGGTTAACGCTCTGGTTGAAAGCCTGAACCTTGAAAGTTTCAGGAAGTTATACAAGGAATGCGGGCGCAGCCCTTACCATCCAAGGATGATGCTCAAGGTCATTCTGTATGCCTGCATGAACAACGTCTACTCCTGCCGGAAGATAGAAAGCCTCCTTCACCGTGACATCCATTATATTTGGCTGGCCGGATACGAGAAACCGGACTTCATTACCATCAACCGTTTCCGCAACCGGGTGAAGAAGGAAATCAACGAAGTGTTCACCCAGGTCGTACTTCTGCTCTCTTCCAGGGGCTTCATCAGCCTGAACGTGGAATACATCGACGGGACAAAGATTGAATCCAAGGCCAACAGGTACACGTTCGTCTGGAGAAAAACGGTTGAGCGGAACCGTGAACGCCTGATGAAGAAGATCCACGTCCTGTTGGAACAGATAGACGATGCCATCGCCCGGGAGAACTCATCGGAAAGCGATGAGGAAATAGCGTTCACTCCGGCCATGCTGACCGAAATGGCGGGAGAATTGCGCAGTGCGCTTGAGCAGGTTCCCGAACCTTCCACCAAAGAGGAAAAGGCTGCGCTGAAAAAGACACGCAGGCAGCTGAAAGAACTGGAAGGCCACAGGGACAAGCTGCAGGAATACGACAATCATCTGAAGACCCTGCAAGAGCGGAACTCCTATTCAAAGACCGACAAGGACGCCACTTTTATGAGGATGAAGGAGGATGCCATGCGCAACGGTCAGACGAAGCCCGGCTACAACCTTCAGATCGGTACCGAGAACCAGTTCATTACCGATTTTGCACTCTTCCCCAATCCTACGGATACACTGGCCATGATACCTTTCCTGCAGTCCTTCTCAAACAGATATGGCAGACCAGCCCGTACGGTGGTCGCTGATTCAGGGTACGGCTCTGAGGAGAATTACCGCTTCATGGAAGAGAACAGCATGGAAGCCTACGTCAAATACAGCCGCTTTCACATGGAACAGCGGCCAAGATTCAATCCGGACCCGTTCAAGTCAGAAAACTTCTACTACAATGAAGAGCATGACTTCTGCATCTGCCCCATGGGACAAAAGATGCGGAGGATAGGGACCAAACGCGTGAAAACCGCATCCGGATATGTCAGCGAGAATGCCAGGTACAGGGCCGTCAGATGTGAGGGTTGCCCGCTAAGATGCCGATGCTTTAAAGCAAAGGGGAACAGGACGATTGAACTGAATCACAGGCTCAGGAGATACCGGCAAAAAGCCAAAGGGCTGCTCTGCTCCGGGGAAGGTCTGAAACACAGGGGACAGAGATGTATAGAACCGGAAGCTGTGTTCGGACAAATGAAAAACAATATGAACTACAAGCGTTTCCGCCATTTTGGGATGGACAAGGTCTTCATGGACTTTTCCTTCTTTGCCATTGCCTTCAATATAAAAAAGATGTGTGCAAGGATGGAAAAAGAATGTATTGGCCGGCTGACTGAACTGCTTTATGGGCTTGCCGCCGCCATATTCAGATGTTGGGGACACATAAATCAGAGATATCCCCAAAATATCGCAGCTTAAAGTACATGAACTGATTTTTAGGGCTAACAAAAAAAGAAGGTGCATCGTGCATTACGACACACCCTCTTTTTTGCAAGATGTTCGGGACGGGAACGGAAGGCGTGGAGGTGAGTTCCGCATGCTGCGTGACCTGCCGGCGAAGATGCCCCGCTGGACTTGTCTCTTCACTTTAGCAGGGCTGACGCATTAAAAAGAATATTGATTATTAAATACTTATTATTCAGCATATACTGATTTTATAGGTAAAAAACAGCCTTTTTATCAGGCTTTAGTATATCTCTAAATATCAGATACTCTGAATATCAATGATTTTAGTAATGCGTCAGCCCGTCACTTTAGTGATACGATCGCCTCACTCCAGTGATACGTTCTCTTCACTCCAGCGATTCGATCGTATCACCTGGAGTGAAGGGGTAAAGATGACGGCATGAAATCCGGACGGGTGCAGGGCTTTGTGCCGGATGTGAAAGATTTGCCCGCAATGTGCATCCTGGCAGGCCGTGCGTCTTATTTCAAGTCGACCACTGTGATTCCGGCCCCTCCGAACTGCACATGCTCGTCCTGGAAATGGGCGACTCCCGGCACCGTGGCAAGGTATTGCCGGATGAGTGTGCGCAGGATGCCGGTTCCCGTTCCGTGAAGGATGCGGACGCGGCTGATGCCCACCTGAACGGCGTCGTCGATGAAGTAAGTGACCGCCTGGATGGCTTCATCCCCCCTCATGCCCCTCACGTCAATGTCCTGCTTGAAATTCAGTTTCTTCTTGTGCATCAGTTCCTGCGTTTCGCTGCTCACGAAGGTCGACTTTACCGGGGCGGCCGGTTTGGGGGCTTCGGCGCGCTCCAGACGCTCTGTCTTGACATTCGTCTTCATCAGTCCGAACATGACTACCGTATTTCTCGGATTTGTTTCGAGCACCTGTCCTACGCTGGTCTGTCCCTTGATCCGCACGTAATCGTCTGCCATTATAGGCCTTGCTTTAGGCGTTTCCCGGGCTGCATCTTCGGCCTTCTGCTGTTCTTTCCGGTTTTTTTTCCGCTCCTGCTTCTGGCGCAACTGCTCCATCTTGCGTGCGATTTTTTCTTCTGCGGCTGCTTTTTCCGCCTCTTCCACCTGGCGCTTGAAGTCTTCCAGTTCCTGGCGTGCCTGCCGGGTTTTCTCTTTTTCCGCCTGCGATTCCTTGATGGTTCGGATTGTGTTCTCGATTTTTGCGTTTGACTCTTTCAGCAAGTGTTCGGCATCTTCTTTCGCCTTTTTCAGAATCTCTTTCCGGCTCCGCTCCAGTTCTTCGATTTCGCGCTGGTATTTTTCGATGACTGCGTCCATCTGCTTTTCCCTCTGGTGGATTTTCTGGCGTTTGGTTTCCCAGTACCGTTTGTCGCGCACGATGTCCTGCAGGTATTTGTCGCTCTGTATGTATTCGCTTCCTACGATTTCTGAGGCGTCGGCTATCACCTCTTCGGGCAAGCCGATCTTCCGTGCAATCTCTACGGCAAACGAACTTCCCGGGTTTCCTATCTGCAGCTGGAACAGCGGGCGCATTTCGTGCCGGTCATAAAGCATCGCTCCGTTTACCACCCCTTCGTGGTCTTCCGCAAAGTGCTTCAGGTTCTGATAGTGCGTGGTGATGACCCCGAAGGTACCTTTGTTGTTCAGCCGTTTCAAGACGGCTTCGGCGATGGCGCCTCCGATTTGCGGTTCCGTTCCTCCGCCAAACTCGTCGATCAGGATAAGGCTCCGGTGGTTGCAGTATTTCAGCATCATCTTCATGTTGGTCAGATGCGAAGAGTAGGTGCTCAAGTCGTCTTCAATGCTCTGTTCGTCGCCGATATCGATGAAGATATGGCTGAATATGCCGGCATGGCTGCTTTCGCTCATCGAAACAAGCATTCCGCACTGCAGCATATACTGAAGCAGTCCGACGGTTTTAAGGCAGACGGACTTTCCGCCGGCATTCGGTCCGGATATGAGCAGGATGCGGCGTGCTGCATCCAGTTCGATGTCTAGCGGCACTACCTTTTTCCCGTGTTTCTCAAGCGACATTCTCAATAATGGGTGAACGGCTTCGCTCCAGTCAATGACCTGTGCGTCCTCAAACGCTGGCTTTATCCCTTTCATTTCGATGCCGGACAAAGCTTTGGCGCGGATGAAGTCTATTTCAGCCAGAAAGTCGTAAGATTGCAGGATTGCCGGTATCTGGGGGCGGATTGCTGCGGAGAACTCGGTGAGTATGCGGATGATTTCCCGTCTTTCCTCTCCCTCCAGTTCGCGGATGCGGTTGTTTGCCTCCACCACTTCCGCCGGTTCTATGAATACGGTCTTTCCGGTGGCCGATTCATCGTGGACTATACCCCTTATTTTCCGTTTCATGCCCGGAGCGACGGGGATGACAAGCCGCCCGTCGCGTACGGTCGGAGTGATATCCTTGTCGACATATCCTTCAGACTGAGCGTTCCGGAGGATTGAATTCAAGCTCCGTGATATGCTGCTTGCCGTGGCAGACAGCTCTCTCCGGATGCGCAGCAGTTCTGCCGAGGCATTGTCCTTGATTTTTCCGAATTTGTCGAGAATGCCGTTGATGCGTGCTATGATCTGTGGAAACACGATGATGTCGCCTGCCAGCTCACGCAGTGCGGGATAGGGGGATTTGGTGTTTTCCGTTCCGTTGCCGTCCGGATCCTCGTCTTCTTCGGTTTGCTGGAGAAAGCGCACGATGTCGCGTATTGTTTCAAGCGAGCGCTTCAAGTCGAACACCTCCTGTTCGTCCAGGTACAGTCCTTCCACACGTATGCGTTTGAGCGGCGTGCGCACGTCAAAGAAATACTGGTCGGGAAAACTGTTTTCCTCCTGGATGATCCGTACAAACTCCGTTGTCTGCGCCAGTCGGGTGCTGATTTCCTCAAAATTGTCAGAGAAAGCCATTTCATCCACTCGTTCTTCGCCCAATGTGCTAAGACATTTTGCTTTCAGCAGGTCGCGGATCTGGTTGAATCCTATTTTCTGTTCAAAGTTCTGCGGGTATATCATGAATAAACATTTGTTCTTTTGATTTCTGCTGCAAAGTTACGACAATGAGAAAAAAGAATCAAAAAAAGCGGTCAGATATTTGCATATTCAAAAAATATGCGTACCTTTGCATCGCTTTTGAAAGGAAGCACTCCTGAAAAGAGTTTTGGAGAGGTGGCAGAGTGGTCGATTGCGGCGGTCTTGAAAACCGTTGTACCGCGAGGTACCCGGGGTTCGAATCCCTGTCTCTCCGCAATAAAGGGTGTAAATCAAGCATTTGCAAGATTTACACCCTTTTTTACACCCAAAAGTCAACTACGGGGTGTAGTCTATATGCATTATTTTTGGTAATCCTATTCATTTCCTTCTTAACTTTATTATATTTCATTTTTAGTTTCTGTAATTAGAACTACCCTACAGGGTAGTGGAAAAGTCTCGCGAAGTATGGAACTTTGCAGCAGAAAACTAAATACTATCATACAATGAAATTAATTAAAGTATTCTTATTAGGACTTATTGGTATCATACTACCTATCAGTTTGTCCGCACAGACCGTAAGCGGAAAACTTATTGACGAGAACAGCCAGCCTTTGCCTTACGCCAATGTGGTACTACTGTCCTTGCCGGATTCGGCATTTGTTAGTGGAACTATCAGCGGTGAGGATGGAGCATTCACACTGGAGGCAACATCGGTAAACCAGATAGTGAAAATATTATCCATCGGATATAAGCCCGTGTGTAAGCCAGTATCTCCAGCCAATATCGGTATCGTACAGCTCGTACCGGATGCACAACAATTGGGGGAAGTTGTTGTAAAAGCAGACTTACCTAAAACACGCGTAAAAGGTAATGCAATGGTTACAACTGTTGCAGGAAGTGTGCTTGAAAAAGCCGGAACAGGAAATGATCTGCTCAACAAAATACCGGGGTTGTCTGCCGAAGACGGCTCAGTGAATGTATTCGGAAGCGGAGTAGCTGAAATCTACATCAACGGAAGAAAAATGAGAAACAGTTCGGAGCTTGACCAACTGTCGTCCGACGATATAAAAAGCGTAGAAGTCCTTCGTAATCCAGGTGCCAAATACGATGCTTCAGTAAAAGCTGTTGTACGAATCATAACTAAGAAAACACAAGGAGAAGGATTCGGTTTCAACAATCGTGCATACGTGGGATACCAGTATGACCTTGCTTTGCTCGACCAGTTTAACTTTAATTACCGCAAGGGAGGTTTTGATCTCGGAGGAATGTTATTCGGCAGAGACAACAAGTTTGAAGAGAACAAGATACTGACACAGAAAACATACCTTGATAAAGTATGGACACAAAATTCGGATATGAAAAGTCCGTTTCACACTCAGAATATTGCTGCCATGCTTTCATTGAATTATCAGTTCAACGAAAATCATGTGATGGGTGTAAGGTATGATTTTAGCAGAAATCCTCAGATTGAGATGTGTTTGGATATGAACTCTTCCATTCATGTGGATAATCTATTAGAGGAAGAAAGTAAAAGTAACACCCATTCAATAACCACAAACAACAGGCATACCGTAAATGCTTATTATAATGGCAATTTCAATGATTGGAATGTGGATTTGAATATGGATGGAATGTGGTCGGATAGTAATAATCCTATCGTAGCTGAAGAATACGTCAAGCAATCGGACAATACGGAAGTAAACAGCACTATCCATACACTGGGTAAGAACAGAAATGAACTTTATGCTGCCAAACTTGTAATGGAGCACCCGTTATGGGAGGGTAGCTTCTCCATAGGCAGTGAATATACCTACAGCAGCCGTACCAACCAATACGCAAACGATGAGAATATTATACCTGACAACGACAACAAAATCAGGGAAAGTGCTGTATCCGCATTTGCTATGTACGCACGCAGTTTCGGCCAGTTGCAAGCTCAGGCAGGTGTGAGATATGAGCATCTGAATTCCGATTATTATGAGTTCGGGAAAAGAATGGATGAGCAAAGCCGTAAGTATGACAATGTATTTCCTTCCATATCCCTGTCATATCCTATAGGTAAAACCCAACTGATGATAAGTTATTCAGGCAATATAGAACGACCAAGCTACTATAAGCTGTCAAGTGCAGTAACCTATGGCAATAAATATACATACGAGAGTGGAAATCCGCTTCTGCGTTCTTCAATACTGAATACCCTGTCACTTAATGCATCATGGAAATGGCTTTATTTCAATATGAATTACAGTTGCATCAAGGATATGCAGATACAGGTAAGCCAATCCTATTCGGATGCAGATCCTTCTATTTCTCTGTTCACGCATACCAATGTTCCTAAGGTGGACAAGCTGAATGCCACCTTGTCAGCATCGCCGACAATAGGTATATGGTCACCGCAGTTCACAGCCATGTACAGCCAGCAATGGTTTGTGATGGATACACCGGACGGTCCCAGAAACCTTAATAATCCTATCGGATTTTTCCAATGGAACAATACATTCAGTTTACCTAAGGATTTTCAGTTGAATATAGATTTGGAGACTTCCACACGAGGAGAAGACAGCAGCTACCGTATAATTGAACCCGGTAGTTCGGTCAACATTTCTTTATATAAAGGATTTTTGAACGGAAAACTGGCTGTTCAACTGCAAGCCAACGACATCTTCAATACTTCATCCTCAGACATACTGATGTACAGCGGTAATCGAATTACAATACTTCAGCCGGAATCACGCCGCAGTTTCGGTATGACGGTACGATACAAATTCAATACAGCCAAGAGCAAGTATAAAGGAACAGGAGCTGGAGACAGCCAGAAAAACCGTATGTAAATTATGACAGCATCAATATCTTATATAAATCTCTCATGGGCAGTTGTGGGCATCATCGATAAGGATGTCCACAACTGCCTTCAATCCATGAAGCGTTCCAACGAACCGATAGAAGTTACCATTGAAAGATATGTTGTCGGTTATCTGGCATTTTGGCATATTGCTTATATTGACAAAGAAAAGATGAACAGATGTGACGATGAGAAAATAATCGAACTTGGACGAAAAAAAATTGAGGAATACGCCATCTCACATCCACCTGTAGCTACTTTACCGAAGTTCTATATCGTCTTCCTAAATCAGTCTCAGATTGGCTGCGATACCCACGGCCTCAGTGATGTTTTCTGCGTGTAGTTTCTCAAATAGTTTCTTCTTGTGAAACTTGACGGTATTGGCATCAATAAAGAGAGTTTCTCCAATTTCCGTGTTCGACAGTCCTTTGACGGAGAGTTGGAGAATCTCTTTTTCACGGTCGGAAAGAATCAGTTCAGGCTGTTTTCTCCATCGTCTTCCCTCGAACGAGTAGAAATACCTGTCAGTACATGTATGGTCTGAAATAATTACATCTCCGATAGTTTTCTCCGGTGACAGTGAAACTGTACATAAAGCCAGCCATATATCACCCTTGTCACTCAGCAAGACAGGTGTCAGTTTGTGGTGGATAAGGTGCGAGTGCTTCTCTGAAGTGCGGATATGAAAGTTATACTCGATAGACAAGTCAAGTCTTTTTTCTACCGGCTGGTCATAGTAAAACCGGAATCCGGCTTCGTTGATTTCCATAAGACGGTTTATCTCGTCAGACGGAACGACATCAAAATAAAAGGCATAACCTTTCTGTTGCACATCTTCCGGTGAATGACCGCAGAGGAAAAGCGGGTTGGACGATACGTAAAGGAAGTTCTTGCGGTTATAGTCTATGATATACAAACTGTGATTTGTGTTGCGTGCCAGAGCGTTGGCCATGGCAATACATACATCGGTTTTTGAATAATCACTGTCTGGTATTTGTAGGTCTGTATTTATAGGCTGGAAGAAATTGTTTATAATATTCTGTTGCATAATTGATTTTCTGATTCCCTTCGCAAAATTATAAAAAGTACAGACTATAATAAAAATGGTCTGTACTTTTTCACTTATATTCTGAATCCTCTACTTTTTCTTGGCTCCTCTTCTGACTGTCGCAAACCTCGTCTTAACTTTTCCCATTGTTCCATGAACCATTCGCCTATTGGCTGCTTGTTTATTGTCAGTACCAATTTATTTTCATTAACCGAACTTTTCTCAATTCTGAAAATGTCGTTTTTGATGTCAAACTTACGTCTATGTTCTTCGGAATAAATTTTGCCACTACATTGTATGGCTTCTTTCTTTGTCAAGAGGCTTTCTATCATGTCTTTGGTGAAGCCGATGGCAGCGCACAATTTTTCCATTCTCAGCATCTCTTTAAGCATCGGAAACCACTTGAATGACTTTTCAAGCAAGGTGTTAAGCTGGGATATTTCCCTGTCTTTGACTTCAAGCTCTTGATTGTGTATTCCTTGAAGATTGCGTATATGTTTTCCGTGCTGTTCTTGCATTTGTTGTATCTTGGCTTTTAATTCATCAATGCCTTTATCACGCTCGGCAATTTCATGACGCAATTTTTCATTGACTTGTTCCAAATCTTTCAACTTTCCGCTGCCGAAAAGAGAACCGACACCGCTTGCTATGGCGGTGGCTGCATTGGTGGCTGTTTTCTTTAGCTTGTCAGTGCGTATTTCTGATTTCACCTGTTTCAGCTCCTGCTCAGCAAGATTTATCAGTTCTTCTTTGTGCCGTTTTGCAGCATCCATGCGTTGCAGTTCAGCTTTCTGTTTCTCAATGATGAAATCGTTCCGTTCCAAATGCTCCTTGCCTGTAACAGCTTTTGACTGTCCACGCTCCATCAGGAGAATGTCGGATGCCAAACTCTGCATTTCTGTCATATCCTCGTCATTGAGCTTTCGGCTCTTGCCTGTATCGTGGTTCATCCAGTCGAAAATGATATGGGCATGATAATTCGGCTTGAACCACTTTTCACCGACTTGGAAACTCTCCCTATCTCCGGATTCGGGTTGTCCACTAAGCCAGTGTCCCTCGTCCTTGTGCAGGAAGATTTGTAGCGGTGTGATACCCCAGCGTCTTTGGCACTCCTCACCAAACTTTCGTACATCTGCCAATGTGGTGTCCGGTCGGATGATCAATACTCCCTCACGGATTGGTGAGCATCCAGCTACTTTTATAATCTTCCCATTCTTTCCCTTGCGTTCACGCTCCTTTTCTTGCATCGCTCGTCCGGTCTTTTCTTTGACCATCCGTTTGATGTTTTCATAGTGCACCTGCAGATCAGGACTGCCAAAGTTCGGGTTTATCCACTGCTCGTTATCGGCAGTAAGTTCGGGCACGATGTAGATTTGAGATTTGCCGATATTGCGCATATACTCGGCAGTTCTCCGGTTATGAGCCCCGCTTGATGTAACTCTGCAGGGCTTGATATGTATGCTTGACTTTGTTGCCATATTCTTAAATTTTGATTCGGATTGTTGATAAAATATTCTGTTGTCTGCTCATTGCCGCACAGGGTTCTTAGGGGTGTAACCCATAAGCGGAGATTGCAAAGAGAGGGTCACTCTTTGCTCGGGGTTCTCAGGGGAGAAACGCCCTGAGTGGGTCATTAGGGCAAAGCCCTAATCCCCTCGGGAGAGCCCACAACTACGTAAGCGAAGCGTGTAGTTATAGTGGGCTATAACCGGAAGCCTTTCGGTTTCTTGGATAGTGGTCTGGAAATATCCGAAACGACATATAAGGCGGACAGCTGGGACAAGCCAAGACGTATAGTAATGGTAAGACAGGAAATTGAAAAACGTTCGCAAGCTGCCGGCAAACGGGTCAGGCAACTGGAACTTTTCGAGGACGGGAACGATTTTGGCAGATACCGTTACAGTTGCTTTGTCACCAATCTCGGACTGCCCGCCAGGATTGTGTACGATTCGTATCGCGGAAGAGCGGATTCCGAAAACAGAATCAAGGAATTAAAGCATGACTTCTCCATTGATGACTTTGCTACGAACAACTTCTGGGCGACTGAAGCATGTGGGGGCTTTATTGTCATGGCATATAACTTCATGTCGCTGTTCCGTCATGCACTTATCAACTCCGACAAAAAGAAGTTCCTCAAAACTATCCGATACGAGTTAATCTCAACGCCGGCTTATTTGGGCAAAACAAAGGACAAGCATATCCTCTATATGGCAAGGTCTTTAAAAACAAGGCAGTCTTTCCTGTCCATCTGGGAGAAATTAAAGGACTTCTCATTGCCATACAACACTGGGAAATCCTAATGACCGATTTGGGTTTAAGGAAGAAGTTTGATATGAAGATTTGAGAAGATGGGATGTAGTTCGTTGGAAAATGGCTGGTTGTGTCAATTATTGGTAAAAAATTGTTTTCGGCATGAAAAAAAGTGCTCCAATACTTGACTGATTGAGAAAAATGCAGCATATTTGCACCGCTTTAATAAAAGCATGGAACTGGAGAGATGCCGGAGTGGTCGATCGGGCCGCACTCGAAATGCGGTGAACGGGTAACTGTTCCCAGGGTTCGAATCCCTGTTTCTCCGCAACAAACGCTGAAAATCAGCAAATTGCAAAACAAACACCCAGTTTTACACCCAAGAATGTAAGGTCGGGTGTTTTTGTTTTATTTAAGATAATACAACCACTACATAATAAAAGAGTAGCGATATTAAAAGAATCCGATGAGAAAAGACTAATATTTATCTATCCATTCAGTTTGATTTTTCAGGACTTTACATCGTCCTGAAAGTATTTGTTATTGTATTCCAACGTCAGGAGTGGATTATAATACAAGTTTTTTGTGTGGATAGAATTTCGTTTTGCTTAATGTACGAAAGTACTTATCTATAAACGCATGAAATATTAGCACAATGAATCATTGGAAATCAACTTTGGCCGTGATAGGAATAGGCCAACTCATATCTATTTTAACAAGTACGATTGTTGGCTTCTCCATTATTTTTTGGATTAGCAACGAATTTAAATCCCCGACAGCTTTATCTCTGGCTATTTTAGCTGGATTTTTACCACAATTTGTATTAGGCTTGTTTGCCGGGGTCTATGTTGACAGATGGAATCGAAAGAAAACGATGTTTTATTCGGACTTGTTCATCGCGTTCTGTACCCTATGTCTTTTTATTGTGATAACCAAGGGTTATAAAGACCTTTCTTTTTTTTATCTATTGACTGCTTGTCGTTCAATAGGCAGTACGTTTCATGCACCTGCTTTACAGGCAAGCATCCCTCTACTGGTTCCCAAGCACCATCTTGTCAGGGTATCAGGTTTGTACCATTCCATTCAATCCTTCAGTGAGGTGATAGCTCCCGTTGTAGGGGCAAGCCTCGTTGTTTGGCTTCCCATACAGTATATTCTGCTCATAGATGTGATCGGAGCTGTTGCTGCTTGTCTGACCTTACTTTGTGTCCAGATTCCTTCTCTTCAAAAAACGAAAGTTCTTCCAGATTTCAAAAAAGAACTGACGGAATGTTGGCATACCTTGCGGCGTACAATGGGCATTTTGCCTTTATTCGTATGCTTTACGCTGGTGACTTTTGTCCTTATGCCTGTTTTTACGTTATTTCCTTTTATGACGCTTCTGCATTTCAACGGAAACATTTTGCAAATGGGAGTTGTGGAAATGGGTTGGGGCTCAGGGGCATTGTTGGGCGGTTTAGTACTTGCCTGTAAGGCTTTGAAAAGCAAGCAAACATTAGTGATGCATACGGCTTATGTGATATTGGGATTGTATCTGATTAGCGCCAGTTATTTACCATCAAGCGCATTTATAGGTTTTGTTTGCCTAACATTTACAGGAGGCATAGCCTATTCCATTTACCATGCGCTTTTCATCGCTATTATTCAGCAGAACTTGGCTTCGGACATGCTTGGACGGACTTTTTCTCTCATCTTTAGTTTGAGTACCTTTCCATCAATGCTGGGTATCGTAGCTTCAGGATATTGGGTGGAAGCATGGGGTATCACATCCGTCTTTATGATCAGCGGATGGGTTATCTTTCTGATTGGAGTGGGTGCAAATTTTATTTCTTCAATCAAGCAGTTGGATAATTACGCATAGTATTATTTATTAAAGAATTATTATATGACAAAGAAAGAACACACTACGATTACAGAGTTATTTCAAGTTTTGGACTTGTTGGAAAGCCTGGACATGCAGTTTTGGTTGGATGGAGGCTGGGGAGTGGATGTCTTGTACGGACAGCAAACCCGCTTGCATAGAGATATTGACATTGATTTTGATGCCAATTATACAGACCAACTCCTTGATCTTTTGCAGGAGAGAGGATATCAAATTGAAACAAATTGGTTGCCCACCCGTATGGAACTGTATAGCAAAGAATTAGGCTATATTGATATCCATCCTTTTGTCTTGAATGCGGACGGCACTTCCAAACAAGCCGACTTGGATGGAGGCTGGTATGAATTTCAACCGGACTATTTTGGAACAGCAGTCTTTGAAGGCAGAAGCATCCCTTGCATTTCTGCAAAAGGGCAACAAGTATTCCATTCGGGCTACGATTTAAGAGAGAAGGATATTCACGATTTATCTATAATTAAACAATGTATAACAACAATGAGCCTAACAATTAGATAAGAACAAGAAAATGACAGAAAAACAAATTGTCTGGTATATCTTACTTACAGAAGTAAAGATAGACAGTGACACCCAGTCTGTCACATCCCTGAGTGTAGCTCCATTGGCAGTCTTGCCGGAATTCCAGCGTAAGGGAATTGGGGGGGATGTTGATTCAGTAAGCCCATCAGAGGGCAGCACTTTTGGGTTACGGCACAGCAGTCGTATTGGGGCATAAAGAGTATTATCCTCGATTTGGCTATCGCAAGGCTATCGATTTAGGAATTGAATTTCCTTTCGAAGTCTCTCATGAATATTGCATGGTGGCTGAATTAATACCTGGAGCTACTGAGAATGTGAAAGGTATGGTTTGTTATCCAACTGACTTTAAATAGTTTAACAAGTAAAATTCATTATATAACTCGGACTGGGTATTTCAATTTCCCAGTCCGTATTCTGATAGTACTTATTCAATTGGAAGATTGTGTTGCTTCAAGAATGAAAGTTTATCCCAATACCCTCTTTGAAAGACGATTTTGTTATCTTTTACATGAAAAAATCCGCATCCACGAAGTCCAAGAGAGTCTTTCCATTCCATGATAGCCCATTCGCCATCTTCAAAAATATTTTCCACCATACAAACCATTTTAGCAGTGGCAAATTCATTCACAAACATTTTGTAGATTGATTCTTTACCTATTATTGGTTCGTTTGCGACTTGATGATTTACTGCATTAGTAGCATACAGCTCTGCTATATGATAAGCATCTGCTTTGTTAAAGCAATCTATCCATTTTTCCAAAACTTCTTTAGGCTTCATTTTTTATAAATTCTTAGGATTTTGATTCTGTAATAAAAACAATCTGTTTGGATGCATAGATACTTGATTTTATTAATAATAGGCTATTCTATATTCTAAATCCTCTGGATTTTTGCTCTCTCTGCACCGAGTTACGTAGATTCTGCTGTAACTTTTCCCATTGTTCCTTAAACCATTGTACTATGGGTTGTCGGTTTATGGTCAGCATAAGCTTACCACTATCCATCGGATGTTTCTCAACCCTAAAAATATCATTCTTGATGTCAAATTTCCACCTGTGTTCTTCGGAATAAATTTTGCCACTACATTGTATGGATTCTTTCTTTGTCAAGAGGTTTTCTATCATGTCTTTGGTAAACCCGATAACAGCGCATAATTTTTCCATTCTCAACATCTCTTTGAACATGGGAAACCATTTGTGGGCTTTTTCAAGCAAGGTGCTCAATCGTGATATTTCCTTGTCTTTGGCTTCAAGTTCTTGATTATGTATTCTTTGAAGATTACGAATTTGTCTGCTATGCTGTTCCTGTATTTGTTGTATCTGAATTTTTAATTCATCAGTAGCTTTGTCCCGTTTGGTAATTTCCTGATGTAGCTGCTCGATGTGATGTTCCAGTTCTTTCAGCTTACCGCTTCCGAAAAGAGAACCTACACCGCTTGCTATGGCGGTAGCAGCATTGGTGGCTGTTTTCTTTAGTTTGTCCGTGCGTATCTCTGCTTTTACCTGTTTGAGTTCCTGTTCGGCAAGGCTTACTTGTTGTTCCTTGTGTCGCTTGGTTTCCTCTATACGTTGCAGTTCGGCTTTCTGCTTCTCAATGATGAAATCATTTCGTTCCAGATGCTCTTTACCTGTGACAGCTTTTGCCTGTCCACGTTCCATCAGGAGAATATCGGAAGCAAGGGTCTGCATGGTTGCCATATCCTCGTCATTGAGCTTTCGGCTCTTTCCAGTTTCATGGTTCATCCAGTCGAATACGACATGAGCATGATAATTCGGCTTGAACCACTTTTCACCGACTTGGAAACTCTCCCTATCCCCGGCTTCGGGTTGTCCACTAAGCCAGTGTCCCTCGTCCTTGTGCAGGAAGATTTGCAGCGGTGTGATACCCCAGCGTCTTTGACATTCCTCACCGAATTTACGCACGTCTGCCAGTGTCGTATCCGGTCTGATGAGTAATACTCCCTCACGGATTGGTGAGCATCCAGCTACTTTTATAATCTTCCCATTCTTTCCCTTGCGTTCACGCTCCTTTTCCTGCATCGCTCGTCCGGTCTTTTCCTTGACCATCCGTTTGATGTTTTCATAGTGCGTCTGCAGGTTAGGACTGCCGAAGCCCGGGTTTATCCACTGCTCGTTATTGGAAGTCAGTTCGTGTACGATGTAGATTTGAGACTTGCCGATATTGCGCATATACTCGGCAGTTCTCCGGTTATGAGCCCCGCTTGATGTAACTCTGCAGGGCTTGATATGTATGCTTGACTTTGTTGCCATATTCTTAAATTTTGATTCGGATTGTTGATAAAATATTCTGTTGTCCGCTCATAGCCGCACAGGGTTCTTAGGGGTGTAACCCATAAGCGGAGATTGCAAAGAGAGGGTCACTCTTTGCTCTGGGTTCTCAGGGGAGAAACGCCCTGAGTGGGTTATTAGGGTAAAACCCTAATCCCCTCGGGAGAGCCCACAACTACGTAAGCGAAGCGTGTAGTTATAGTGGGCTATAACCGGAAGCCTTTCGGTTTCTTGGATAGCGTATCATTCCTCTTTTTGACAGATTGCGCTTGCTCTTTCCTATCGGCTATTCGTTTCTGTAAATATTCGTTCAGATCTTTACATCCACTGTAGATTTGCGAGGCGTCACATATATACCGGGTAGCATCATACTCCTTTCGGATTTGCTGTATTGCTTCCATTCCTGCACGGTCATTGTCAAAGAAACAGTGGATGCGCTCATAGCTTCCCAACGGATAGAGTGCCTTGGGAACATTGGCTACGGAATTAAGAACTATGTAATCCTGTCTGTCGAAGTCTGGTGATTGCGGACAGCTTTCCAGTCTTAAGGTCAGAAAGGAAAGGTAATCCATAAATCCCTCAAAAACGTAACATGCACTCCTTGGCTTTCCTGACTGTCTGATATGGGATATTTCTTTTGGTGCGATACATCCCTTGAAATATCGGTTGCGGATTTCATATCCACCCGATATGTTCGGAAAAGCAATGGCGAAATAACGTTTGCCGTTGTGGGTGAAACGGGCTTCTTTACATTCTCTTTTCGCCAGTGCCGTGTTTATCCCTCTTTCCTGTAGATAGGCAAGCAGGGCAGGAGAAGTCAGCTGCACAATGTCCAATTGCTGAAAACTCGGTTCGGAAAATGATTGCTTGCCAAAAGAGAAAGACACGGGATGTATGTGTGGTGTCTGTTCCTCGATTTTCTGTAGAAGATAAGGCACATAGTCGGAACAGTAAAGTTCCTGTGCCAGTGCAATGATATTTCCACCTTTACCAATTGCAAAATCATACCATTGGTTGCGCTCGGTATTTACTTTGAACGAGGGTTCTGTCTCTTCCCGTACCGGGGATTTGTACCACAGGTTAATACCTTGCTGCTTGACGGGAGAATATCCCAAACTGTACAGAAAATCCGCTATCCTGATTTGTTTTGCTGTTTGTATATCCATAATAAGATGAGTGTTTGAATAATGATTGGAATATTTATTTCTCTTTTCGCCCGTACCTTTTTATGAAGTACGGTCTGTATAATCACTTCACTTTATTTTCGTATATATAGGATACGGTAATAAAGTGAAGCGGTTTTACATTCTCTGCAACCGCTTCGCTTTATCCTTAATATATAGACCTGCCAAATAAAGTGAAGTGATTACAGGTTAGACGGTCTAATAGTGAAAGTCTGACTTGAACGTGTATTTCCTGCCGTTCTCCTGTACTATTATCCGTTTGTTCCGGAGCATGGTGATAAGTGATACTGCTTTTTGATGGTTCAGTTTTACACCTACCGACATATATGCCTTGACTAAGGCGGTTTCCAGATCCTTGTAACCGTATTCCTCTTTCAGTCCGAAAGCCGCTTCCAGTGCTATGTGGTGCTGTTGTTCGGTAATATGCTTGTAAGGGTCGAACTTTTCCTCTTCCGGTCTTCCGGGTTTCTTCGCTTCGGGTCTGTACCCCTCTATGAGCTCAGGCAATGCATTGCCGTTGATGCGGAAAGCGAAAGGTTCGAAATCCATTGCACGGATGTGCATGGCTGAAACATTGCTTATATCCCCGTT
Source organism: Bacteroides gallinaceum (assembly GCF_030373775.1). Classification (NCBI taxonomy): domain Bacteria; kingdom Pseudomonadati; phylum Bacteroidota; class Bacteroidia; order Bacteroidales; family Bacteroidaceae; genus Bacteroides; species Bacteroides gallinaceum. Next base: position 47,421 of record NZ_JAUDEN010000017.1, read on the forward strand.
GCTCTTGTCCTTTTCCACCAGCAGAACGGTTTCCGCCTTGTTGTTCAGCTCCGTACCGATATGCCCTCTTGCGTTTTCATCGCCTTTGTTCTGGTGGAGTATCGTATGGATGTGTATCTGCCTGTCATCCGTCCACTGCATCAATTTGGATATAATGCGTGTCGATTCTCCTGGACTGTTGATGTCATATACCATATCGCGGATGCCGTCTATGATTACAAGCCCTATGTCCGGTGTATTATAGATAGCCTGTTCGACAATCCTGATACGCTGTTCGGGCGTGTATTTCCTCAAAGCAAGAAACTCCAGATGTTCATTGTCCCTGTCATCAGGAAGACCAGCAAGCCGTAAAATACGTTTCATGACTTTCAGACAGTGATAATGGCTTTGTTCTGTGTCCACATAAAGAATCTTTCTTTTTTCTTCCGGTAGTTCCGCAACATACCGCAGTACCGTACCGTTTTTCAATGTGGCGGCTACGATAGCCGATACATTGAAAGTCTTTTTACTCTTGGCTTTGCCGATGGATGCACTGAAATTGCCCAGTGTACCAATGACCGAACCTTGCACTTTTAGAATCTCAGGTGCTTTCTCGTAGATTTTCGACAGGCTCAGGCGTGAAGCTTGCCAAAGGATTATTGCCTGTTCTGCCGAAATCTCCTTTATTTCTTTCATATAGTCCATAAGCATACCTCCCATTATTTCCGTCCTCCTGTTTTCTTCCCGGCAAGTTCAAGAGCCAATTCCGCATCTACGATAATCTTGCGCCCTATCTGGGTAATCGCCTTGTCTATCTTACCGCTTTTCTTTATGCGGTTGGCAGTAGGCAGACTGCACCCGAACAGTTTGGCTATACCGAGTATTCCGTACACATACTTCTTTTCCGTGTCTGTAACGGGTTGCGGCAATGCTTCGGCCTGACCTGAAGCGTGCTTACTCAGGAATATGAATTCTTCGCCTGTCATCTGCCAGACGGGTTTTGATAATAATTCTTGGATATTTGTCATCGTCCAATCTATTTAGTCGTTAAACAATCAGCCCTGCGCACTGGCTGTTATTTCTGTTCTCGAACGATGCAAAATTAGGTAGGGTTATGAGTGGTAAGGATGGGGACGGTACAAACTGAATATCATTGTATCTTATTGAATATCAGAAAATAAAAATACCACTCAAAAATTATTTTGAGTGGTAAAAGTGGAACTTTCGTAAAGTATCAGGATATATCACGGATTATCTGAATATATGTTCCATTTCCTTGGCGAAATTTTGGTTGCTGTCACTGGGGAAATCTGAAACAGGCTCCTTGTACTTGGATTTGTAGTAGCTGTCGTCAATATCCAGCAGTTTCAGTATTCTGTCTTTCCATTTGTCCCTGTCCTGTTTGGAGAGTTTCTCGCTCATCAGGAATATCAGATAGCATACACGTATTTTCTCTCTCGGTTTTATTTTCAGCTTACAGTTGCAGGGGTGAAGATTCATATTGGCATAGAAATCCGGTGCGGAAATTTCTTCGAACTGTTCTCCTATGCACACCTCATGAATGAGCGAAAGTAATTTCATGCTGAAATATTCCTGTTGTTCTTCTGTCGTTTCCTGCTGACTGATTGGCTCGCTTGATTTATTCTCTTGCTTTCCGTCAGGAATGTATTTCTTCAATATATCCAGAAAAAGGCAGCTTTGACGGTATATGTCCGCACAACAGTTCTTCATGTATTGGAATGCCTCTGTTCTTGCAGCCTTTTGCTGATCATAGAGTTTGTTCAGTTTGGCTTTTTCCCTGTCATATTCAGCCTTGCAGCGTTCATATTCTTTCTCTGCCTGTTTTTCCTCTTCGGCTGTATGCTCCCTGTAACCAATGGAATCATACCTGTTGTTGGCTTCATTCAGCGGCTTGCTCAGACTTCTTGTAACATCCAGCTGGGCTTCAATTTCCTGAGAATACCTTTCCATGTGCTGATAGCAAGCACGTTCTATGGCTCTGTCACTTAACGGGCGTATCTCATAAGCCTGTATGCTCTTTTCTATTTCAGTTTTCAGGCTGTTGAGTATCAAGGTGTATTGCTCTTTTTGCTTGTCAAGCACCAGTTCAAGGATAGCGGCTTCAAAGGATTTCATGTCATTATACTCCTGATAGAAATCCGATATGAATTTCTGCCTGTCAAAAGAAAAAGCGTAATTATCTATATAGTCTCTGTATATTCTGTTGAGTTCTCCATATTGGGGAATCATCGTCTGTATCTTTCCTGCCATATACTTTATATTATGGGTTCTTGTCCTTGTCAAGGAATAAGGTCAGTTCTTCTTCCACTTCTTCTATACTCGGTAGGGCAGATTTCAGATTTTCGGGTACTGCCTTGCTCAATTGATAGTCGCTGATACCTATCGGCTGGTCATATCCAGCCAAGGCATATTGTGCCACGACCTCATCCTTACCCCTGCACAGCAAAAGACCGATGGTCTTGTTATCATTTTCTCCCCTCAGTTTATCATCTACAACATTGATATAGAAATTTAACTGCCCTGCATATTCCGGTTTGAATGGCGTTGCTTTCAATTCCACGACGACATAGGCGTGGAGCTTGATATTATATAGGATCAGGTCGGCGAAAAAGTCACTGTCCCCAATCTGGAAATGTTTCTGTCTGGCAACGAAAGCAAAGCCGTTACCCATTTCCAGCAAGTAACGGGTTACATGCTTTACCAGCTGTTCTTCTATATCCCTTTCGTCAGCCTTTTCCTTTGCTCCTGCCAAGTCAAAGATATACGGGTCTTTTAACAGATAATTGGCAAGATCGCTTTGAGGTGCCGGAAGTGTGGCAGTGAAGTTGTTTACCTTGTTACTCTTGATTTGTCTGTCATACAGATTACTTTCAATCTGCATTTTCAGCACATTACTGCTCCAACCCATTTCTACAGATTGTTTCATATACCAATACCTTACACCTAATGGTAGCGGATTATTGAGTATGACCATATGGCTTGCCCAATTTATTCTTGCAATCGGTGACGCCAAGAATAAATCTTCTATATCCTCTATTTTTATTTTATAGATGGTTGCTACTGTTTTTTCTACATTCTGAAATTGCGCAGGAACCTCCTGCGTAATTTCTAAAGATTGATTATCAGCTGATTGTATTTGCGCAGTAAGCTCCTGCGTAAATTGCCCGCTGTTGAGTTTAAGGACTTCATTAGTAATGTTTTGAATATTAGGGACTGACAGTATTGAATCTGTTTCAATAAAACTACGAAGTACATTTAACGGATATAAACGGGCAAACTGGCACATATAAGTAAGATTACGCTCCGAATATCCCTTCTTTTCAGGATAATTGAATCTGATTGCCTGTGCCAACTTCTTGATAATTTTACCACCCCAGCCATGCAGGTTTTGGTGGTACAGTATATAATTGCCCATTTTCCAGTAATGGAACAACATCTGGGCATTGGCTGCGGTAATGAGCCGGACTTGTGCCTGTTCTATTTCCGAACCGACAGCATGGACAAAGGCATCAAAATGACCTTTCTTTATATTATGTTCGTTGTTATTTTCCATATTACTAACTATTACTTAACAAAGATAACTCTAATAATGGATAATCTGTGAAACAGACTGATACTTTTATAGTTGGTTAAACTTGTTCATTGCATTAGCCTTAATATCATCGGCTATGTCAATGTAGGGCTTCATGGCTTTATAATCACTGTGTCCTGTCCATTTCATTACAACCTGTGCCGGAATACCTAGAGCCAGCGCATTACAGATGAATGTTCTTCTTCCTGCATGAGTACTGAGCAATGCGTATTTCGGGGTAACTTCATCTATGCGCTCATTCCCTTTATAGTAGGTTTCACGTATAGGTTCGTTAATTTCTGCCAGTTCTCCCAGTTCTTTCAGATAATCATTCATTTTCTGATTGCTGATAACAGGCAATACCATGTGGTTTTCAAAATGGATGTCCTTGTATTTTTCAAGTATGGCTTTACTGTACTTGTTCAGTTCAATACTCAGACTATCTGCCGTTTTAACGGTGGTGACTTCTATATGGTCGGACTTGACATCACTTCTCTTTAGGTTGCGAACATCTGAATAACGCAGACTGGTAAAGCAACAGAACAGGAAAACATCCCGGACACGTTCCAGATACTGTTTGTCTTTGGGTATCTGATAGTCTTTAAGTCTGTTCAGTTCTTCCCATGTCAGGAAGATTACCTTCTTGGGGGTGGTTTTCAATTTCGGTTTGAACGTATCGTATGCTATATTCTGGTGATAGTCTTTCTTGAAGCTCCACCGCAGGAACCATTTGAGGAATCCCATTTGTTTACCGATGGTACTGTTCCTCATATCCTTTTTGTCGCGCAGGAAATTGACATATTCGTTCAGTCCGAATTCATTGAAATATTCAAAGGTTAAATCTTCCTTGAACTCCTTGAGGTGATTTTTAACGGCTGCAAACTTTTCGTATGTGGATTCAGTCCAGTTATTCTGGTTGCCGCATTCTTTTACAAATTCATCGAATACCTCCCAAAAACTTATCTTTACGTCTTCCTGGTCTTCACTTGTATCTTTCATCCGCAGGTTGAATGCGTCCTTTAGCTGTTGGGTAGTGGGCATGGCTTCCTGTACCTCAAATTCCTTGAACACGTTTTGAATTTCGGTATAGTATTTCAGCAGATCGGCATTGATTTCAGATGCACTTTGCTTTAGTTTGTTGGTACACCCGTTCTTCACTCGCTGCTTGTCAGCATCCCACTTGGCTACATCAATGCGGTAACCCGTTGTAAACTCAATACGCTGACTTGCGTATATGACACGCATACGGATAGGCACGTTCTCCACGATTGGCACACCGTTCTTCTTCCGGCTTTCCAATGCAAAAATGATGTTTCGTTTGATATTCATAATTGGGTGTGTTTGAAATTCTACACCCAAATATACACCCAATATTTGGAATAGCAAAAGATATTCAGAAAGATTTAGATTTACTATGTACTCCAAATAGTGCTTGATTATTAATGATTTGCAATTTTATGATATTTCTTGAATATGTAGGTTCGAGAGCCTGTCTCTCCGCTGATAATCTTTTAGAGATTAGCAAGTTATAGGAATTAAGCGTGAAAACTTGATTCCTATTTTTTTGTTCGGGAAGACGGATTTGTGGCGTTGTGGATCAACGTAAAAACCTGAGGGATTCTCCTCTTCTTGAATTGTATAGATGACAGAATAAAAAAATACGGAACTTATTTCTGAATCCCGTATTTTCCTTTTGCATAACTATTTTATTGTGCCGATTTGACAATGAAGCGGACGCGTGAAAAAACACTTTCGTGTCTGACAAAGGCTATGATTTCTGTTTTACCGCTGGCTCCGAATGCCGAACGTGAAGAAAAAGTGATTGTGTTGTCCTGTATGTCAATATCCATATACCTGCTGAGTTCCGAACCTTCAAAGTCAGAGATGTCATAATTGGAGTCAATTTTCACGCCGTTTGCAAACGAATAGGCAACAGACTCAACATATTCTTCATGCGTGACCGGTTTTAAGTCAACGTTGATGGCAGAATCCCATTCCGGAAGCTCTTTCTTGTCGGGATAACATTCAGCATACATAATCTTTGCTCCGGATATTTCGTTGTCGGCATTGTAAATCCACGAGTCTACAAATACATTGTAGAAATTCGTGTTTATCGGATAGGCGCGTTGTCCGGCAATGTTTTTTACATCGCTGGCGAGAACGATTTGGTAATAGTTGCCGGGAGTTACGGCTACCTCTTGCGCTATTTGTGTAAGATTGGGATTTTGGTTGAAGCCGCCTTTGCTGCCGAAATCAACGATGCCGCACTCATTGGTTGTAAAATTGTTCGCGTTGTTGATGTACACATCAGATCCTCCGATGGTTTTCTGCTGATCATTATTTACCAGATTGACCGTGATGGCATTGGCCGGAATTTGCGGTTCGTCGTCGTTGCTGCAGGCTGAAATGAAGAGGGCAGCCATGAACAGGAATGTAGTTGCAAGTTTATTCATAGTTTGTTTTGTTTCTCTACCGGCTCTGCTGAGATGTTAGGGTTATATTGCAGAAGCGTGAGCCAGCTATGCCACCTCTTAAGTGAAGGTCGTAGGAAACCTTTGATGCAGATGTAACGATAGCAGCTCACGCTATATGCGGGAGAACCACTATGCTATCTCTTGCATCGGTCTGAAAATTTCCTACGTTTTCACTTACAAGATAAGCATAACGCTTCTTTTTCTTTTCTTTCTTATGTCTTTAGGCGGGTCGTCCCGCAGCTGACTGCAAAGGTAGCCAATTTCTGCGAGATATTTTTGTCATTACTATGATTTTCTTTGGCGCATTGTATCCTGCAAGCCTTTTGTTCTTGAATCAGTCTTTTACATTTGCCTGATCAGGGGGATGACGACCGTTTGGATGTTCTTTAAGTTCAGCCGGTGTTCGCCTTCGAACCATGCGGCGTTCCGATAATGCCTGATGTATTCGTTGTAGCCGTGCACAAGGGTATCGTAAGTGCCGAAAAGCGCATGTGTGTTTTCCCTGTCAAAGTCGGTAATGTTTGTGAACTGGTTCGCTTCTGTTTCCCGGTACGCTTCACACAGTTCCGGTGTGATGGTGTACGTGGTTTCTCCGTCCTGCCGCGGAGAAAGGAACGGGTGCGGTCCTGGCTGGGTGCGCATGATGTCGGAAACGTGGAAGGCCGGATTGACCAGTATTTTCTTGAATCCCCTGATTTGCTGTGCGAACATTCCTCCCATGGAAGTGCCTATCAGGATTTGAGGCTTCTCTGCTTCGCATACGCTATGCAGCAATGCCAGCGCTTCGTCGGGGTGTATGGGAAGATCGGGGGACAGGACATTGAAATCGGGAAGGTCTTCCCGCAGTTTTTGTGCGGTGGACGATGCTCCAGATGAGGACAGCCCATGGATGTACAATATTTTGTTTTTCATGTATCGGCGTTGTGTTTGAATGGTTTCTTGATTTTTCTGTAATTATATTCAATCTTTATAAGAAAATTGCGTGAAATCTGTTTTTTAACATTTGGCGGGGTGAGCCGGCGGAAGAAGCTGAAGTTCGATAAGCTGGTGTGCGGACATGGCTGCAAGTGGCCGAAAGCCGGATGAATCAGATGGACGGGGCGCATCCAGCCGTTTTTCTGGACGACTTGGAAAAGGAAATCGGCCGATTGAAAGTTTAGTGGAGAAAAATCCGTATATTCGCAGTGTTCAATAAAACCAACAGAATATGAATGGCAGGTTCTTATCAGCGGGAGTATTTATGGCCTTGATGCTTTCGTCATTGCTGGCTGGGCATCATGGATATTGTTGCGCCAAAGAGGCGATAGCGGCAGACCTGAATCAAGCATTGGTCCGCACACTGGAAGAAAAACGTGATAATTTTGTTTCTCAAGATACAATCAGGGCATATAGATGTCTTCGTGAAACGGCGAAGGGGAAAGTTTTGTTTGCCGTGGCTGACGAACGTTTCTGCAGAAACCTTATTGACGGGCGGCTGAGGAAGAAAGCTTTTATAGCTTTTGATGCTGCAGACAGACATTGTCTGAACGGAATGCAGGAAGCAGGCGTCATTGCCGGCGACACCATGCTGGTCAGCGACAAGGCTACGGGCGACACCTTGGCTGTCAAAGGGTATGTCCGTCTTTCGGCTGCCTCCGTGTTCAGCCTGTCCGACCAGCGTCTGTCGTTTGCTCTTGCGCTGTCTGCCTTGGCATGGCTGCTCTGTTCGTGGGTTGTCCTGCACAGACGGAGAGCAGAAGTGTTGGCGGATTCGGCCGTCTATGGCGGAATCTATTATTCTTCTGAAGATTGCTGTTTCCGCGACGCTTGCCACATGCCTGTCCGCCTTACCCCGATGCAGCAGCGGCTTCTGCTGATGCTGTGGGAGGCTCCTTCGCACTCGCTTGCCAAAGAAGAGATATGTGCGGCCTTATGGCCTAAGAAAGAGGATGCCAGCGATACGCTCTACACGCTTGTGAAGCGTCTGAAGCCGGTGATAGAAGGTTGCAGCGACCTGAGGATTGTGGCTTACAGGGGACGGAGCTATTCGCTGGAAATCAAACAGCTGTCCGATTGTCAGGAAAATGTCAGGAAGATGTCGGTATAGTTTCTGACTTTCTGCGGAAGAAGGACATACTTTTGCGCTGAATCATAAAAACAGAAGCGCAATGAAACGTACTTGTATGCTTTATGTGCTGCTGGCATTGTCCGTTCATTTGCCGGCCCAGCACGTCGACCGTGAAATATCCCTTCAGGAAGTGGAGGTGAAAGCGGCAAGAGTCATCCGCAAGGCTGACCGCCAGACAATCTATCCTACGGAAGTGCAGAAAAACTCATCCTCGTCCGGTTACAGCATTCTTCAGAAGCTGGCTCTGCCGAACATCCGGGTGGATGAAACCTCGTGCAGCGTATCGGCCGTCGACGGGAGAGGGACCGTACAGTTGCGTATCAACGGAATCATCGTCGGGCGTGATGAAATGCTGGCTGCAGATCCTTCGTCTGTAACCCGGATCGACTTCATTGATAATCCCGGGGTGAGATACGGTGAAGGGATTGTGTATGTTATCGACATCCGCACCAGGCGTGATGATGAAGGCTATACGGCAGGAGTCAGTCTGACCAACGCCCTTACCTCTAAAATCGGCAATGATCTGGTTTATGGAAAATGGAACAGGAAGAAAAGTGAAGTTTCTCTTAGCTACAGCTTCGGATATAAGGACTTTAAGGGAAACCGCATGAGCGAAACGGCGGACTATCGCCTCAATGACGGCTCAACATATGCCATCCGGCGCAATGACATCACTTCGCGCAGCCGGAGTTTCAGCAACGACTTGCAGTTGAAGTATAATCTTGCCGATTCTGCCGGTTATGTTTTCCAGGTTTCGCTGGGCGCCCGGTTTTCGCATGTTCCGGACAACTTCAACCGCAAGCAGGTTGCAGACGGGGACGAGGCTTATATTGCCACCCAGTATAAAGATGATGCCAGCTTATCTCCGACGCTTGATCTGTATTTCTTCAAGCAGCTTTCCGCCCGCCAGTCCCTGACTCTGAGTGCTGTCGGAACGTATATATCCACTTCGTTTGAGAGCAGATACGATGAAGGCTCGCCCTATATATATAATGTAGACGGCAAGACGTGTTCGCTGACGGGTGAGGCTGTCTATGAAAACCGTTTCAAGCCTTTTTCTTTTACCGCCGGGGTGAACTGCATGCTGAAGTATACGGCCAATACATATTCGGGGGACGTCACGTCTTCAAATCCGATGCACAACCGCAAGGCATACGCTTTTGCGGAAATCAAGGGGACGGCCGGTCCTTTCAGCTACGTGGCGGGCTTGGGAGGGAGTTACCTCGATTATCGCCAGCAGGAGCATTCGTACCGCTTCTGGCTCTTCCGTCCGAAGGTTACCGTCGGCTACAGTCCTTTCCGGGAACTGCAGCTGAAGTATGATTTCCAGATCAGCGAGCATGTTTCGCAAGTGGCGATGATCAGCAATACGGCTGTCCGGAACAACAGCATGGAGTGGACATTGGGGAATCCGGATATCCGTCCGAACAGTGAGCAGGAGCATACTTTTCAGGTGTCTTACACCCGCCCGCGGTTTCAGTCGTTTGTCCATGCATATGGGAAAATCTGCCGCCGCCCGAACATGGCTACCTACATTCCCACGAGCGACAACCAGTTTGTCTATACGCAGATCAACCAGAAAGAAATCGACGTGCTCCATCTGATGCTTTATGCCAACTGCTGGGTTGTTCCTGAGAAATTGTCGCTGGGTGCTTCGGGCACGATGTTCAGGTGCTTTAATTTCGGCAACGACTATACGCATTGCCGCACGTTTTATATGGGAAGCGCCAATATGCAGGCGTATTGGGGAAAGTTCTCCTTCTCGGCTGCCTTTGACAGCGGCTGGCGTTTTATGGAGGGCGAAACCGAAAGCTTCAATGGTTCGTTTGCCCAGTTTTCTGCCTCGTATCGCCATAAGGATCTGAATGTTTCTGTCAGTTGGCAGCAGCCTTTCGCCGGCCTCAACAGGCAGTTCCTGTCGGATGTGTACAACCGCTATGTGCGCAAAACCACCATGCTTCATTGTCCGGACCTGGGCAATCTGGTCAGCGTCAGCATTTCCTGGCGGATCTCGAAAGGGCGGAAATTTCGGGAAATAAAGCGGGGAATACAGCCGAAAGTCGATACGGATGCGGGCATTCTGCGCTGACAGGCCGGATGCAAGAGTAAACAAATAAAGCGGACGAAAGGAAGGGTCATTTTTCTTTCGTCCGCTTTGTTTTTAGAAACTGTTTTGAATTTCTCCAAAAAGTTTTTCTTGGCTTGATGTGTTCGTTTTCGTGTGTGCTTTGGGCTATTTTTTGGTCTTTTCCGCTTCTGTTCTTCGTCAGATAGCCCGCTATCTTCCTCATCACACAAACGGAAATGCCTCAAAAACTCATCCCAAATCAGCACACGATAAATTCAAAACAGTTTCTTAATCAGTGATTTCAAAACGCACCTGCATGGAATAGTTCTTCTTGATGGTGCGGAAGTTGTCGAATGAGGCGGCATCGGATGACAAGACATTGCTTTGCGCAAACCGAAAAGCATTGCCGCTCTCTTGTTCCACGATGCGTATGACACCGCCCAACCTTTTACCCAATGCCTCCACCAAATAGGCTGCCTTCTTTTGGGCGGCTTTCAATGCTTCGATCTTTCCCTTCTGGTGGTAGGCAAGCATATCTTTGTTTTCCAGTTCGCCTATGCGCATGTTGTGGACACCTTTTGTATCAATGCAGCTGACGATTTCGTTTATCTGGTTAAAGTCGGTGAGGGTGATGTCGAGTTGCTTGGAAACTAAAAAGTCCTGCCCTTGCTGCCGCCAATAGTCGCCTACTTCCTGTGTCCGTATGGCATTTTGCGGGATGCCTGTTTCGGCAAGCACTTTTCTCAGTCCTTGTTCTATCTTTGATAAAGGCACTTTGGTGCGGTATTCTTCGGGTTTCGATTTCCCGTCAAATTCTTCCTCGAAGTATTCACGGATTTCAATCAGATAATGAATCTTGTCTGGCACGATTTCTATTTCTGATGTACCTGTCACTTCGATGTAACGCTCGTTGGTTTGCGCTTGCAGCGAAAAGGTTGCTAGCAGGCTGATAACTAATGCTAACGCTCTTGTTTTCATAAAAATACTATTTGATTTCAAATTCTGCATTCAATTCTATGCTCTTTCCTGCCAAGCCGAAGGATTTGTTCATCCGGTATTTTCCTTTCGGCAAATGATAGTATTTCCCCACAGGAAAACGGAAACAATGCAACAACATGCCTTTATACATAACAAATTCGTCGTCAGGCCATATCATGCAGGAAACTTTCATATTCGGGGAAACCCATTTCTCTCCATTCCAAATATCTATATCCCAATACCTCCCGAATGATAGTTGTGCGTTCGTTGGATTTGATACAAATAGATTGACGGCATGCACATTTTCCCCATATACAGAATGTTCCGCCCACATGGAAACAGGCTTGTTTTTGTATTCGTCTGGCAAGTCTTCGGCGTACCAGAGGCAGCACTCCGGTATGTCGTAGACAATGGCATCTTTGTCCGGCAATGTATCTTGACTGCCTGTTTGGATGTTTGTAACCGTATCGTTTCCGCCGGTTATGGCCGGTCCTTCCGGTTGGGATTGTTGCCGCTTGTGGGTGCAACTCAGGCAAACGACGCTTGATAACAGTACAGACAAAATGAGCGATTTCATTGTATAAGCCCTCCTTTCTATCTAATGGTATCAAAGATAGCGAAAAGAAATAACTTAAGCAATTATCGGGAGGTGTGCCGAAATATAAATCAACTTTGTCATTGGCAGCAAAGCGGATGTCTCGGAATAATCTGTATCCTCAGTCTGGAGATGTATGTCTTCAGGTTGAGGACAGACTTTTCTTCGGGAGGCTTCTGCCTTGTTTTTCCGTGCGTTTTGTCCGGTTGCAGAACGCGAAATAGGGCTTTGCATCGGAAAAAGATTGGATTTGCGCGAAAATATTGCCGTTCGGATTAGGTAAGTTGGACGGATGATTCGTATTTTCATAAAAAACGAAAGATTTTATGAAAGGTCTGTCTGTTATGTTAGCCTTGGCGGCTTTAGGTACATCATGTTTTGCTTCTGTGCCGGTGGAGTTGGATCTGACATCGCCCGGAGGCATGCATCATGTGAAGTTTTATGGAAAGAAATCCGATTCGGGGGCAAATGTGCTGTGTTATCGGGTGGATTTTAACGGAAAGCAGGTGGTGGAAGAGTCGCAGGCCGGCCTGCAGTTGGACAATAGGGTGTGGGAGATGGCTTTGGGAATGAGAAGCTTGCCTCAGCCGGATTTGTGGATGGACAGGATGGAGATTGATTCGGTGTCTTACACCAGGCACGATGCTGAATGGAAGCCGCTTTGCGGAGAACGGAGCAGGGTGCGCGACCATTACAATGGGGGCACGCTGTATCTCTCCAGAAAAGACGGTTCGAACTACCGGCTGAATGTGGAGGTGCGTGCATACGATGAGGGCATAGGCTTCCGCTATTTCTTCCCTGAGCATCCGCAGGCTGTATTCCATAAGGTGACCGGGGATCTGACCGAATATACTTTCCCTGCCGGAACAATGGCGTGGGCGGAGCAGTGGGCGCAGGCGCATTTTGAATATCTGGATGTGAACGCGATAAAAAAGCCGGTAGAGCGGGCGCTTACGCTTGAACTTCCGAACGGAGTGTGGGCGGCACTTGCCGATGCGGACGTGGACGACTGGTGTCTGACCAAGTTTGTAGCTTCTTCTGACAAGCGGAACACGCTGGCTTCGGTCATGTACAGTCCGGTGGATGTGGTGACTTATTATGCCACTCCGTGGAAAGTGATCATGGCGGCAGACAGGCCGGGCGATCTGCTGGAGCATAACTTTATCATCGAAAACCTGAATCCGCCTTGCGAGATTGCTGACGCATCATGGATCAGACCGGGAAAGATCATGCGCGAAACGACCCTTACAAACGAAGGGGCATTCAGAACGATTGATTTTTGCGCGGAACACAACATTCCTTATATGCTGTTCGACTGGAAGTGGTATGAGCCTTGCACCTCGCACGACGGAGATGCCACAAAGGTGATTTCCCGGCTGGACATGCCCCGGATCGTTGCCTATGGAAAAGAGAAGGGAGTGGGCATCTGGCTGTATGTCAACCAGCACGCGCTCCAGAAGCAGATGCGCGAACTGTTTCCGCTGCTCCATCAGTGGGGGATAGTGGGAGTGAAGTCCGGTTTTGTGCAGTATGCCAGCCACCGCTGGGCGACATGGCTGCACGACATGGTGCGCTATGCTGCCGAGAACAAGCTGATGATGAATATACACGACGAGTTCCGTCCGTCCGGGTTCAGCCGCACTTATCCCAATCTGCTCACCCAGGAAGGCATATTGGGCAACGAAGAGTTTCCGGACGCTACCCACAGCACCATTCTTCCGTTTACCCGCATGATAAACGGTGCCGCCGACTATACCATCTGTTACTTCGACAAGCGTCTGAAGAATACGCATGCCCACCAGCTGGCGGCGTCGGTCGTGTTCTACAGCCCGCTGACAACCATCTTCTGGTATGACAAGCCGGAACTTTATCATGGCGAACCCGAAATGGAGTGGTTTGAGAATCTGCAGACCGTATTCGACGAATCGCACGTGGTGGACGGTGAGCCGGGAAAGAACGTGACGATGGCCAGACGGCATGGAAACGAGTGGTTTGTAGGAATGCTTGCCAACAACGAGGGATCGGAAGAGGAGTTGGACCTGTCATTCCTCGACAAGGACAAGACTTATTTGGCTTATGTCTATACTGACGGAGGAGAGGAAATAAAGACTGCTACGCAGGTAAAATGTTCTTATCTGCTGGTGAAAGCTGATGAAACCATGCGCTTTGCATTGAAACCGAGAGGCGGTGCTGCCCTACGCTTTGTGCCGGCGGATACGCAGACAGCCAAAAGATACAAGAAATATAAAGGTCAGACATTATGATGTGTAAAAAGATTGTGAAAGGATTGTTTTTGCTGGGCATTGCCGTGCTGTACGGTTCGCACGGGATACATGCCCAGTACAAGTCGGACGTTTGGGTTGCCGACTGCGGGGATGGTACGTATAAGAATCCGGTGCTTCATGCAGACTATTCCGATCCGGACGTATGTGCGGTTGGGGATGACTTCTTCATGACGGCATCCAGCTTTGGCTGTGCGCCCGGGCTTCCGATACTTCATTCGAAGGATCTGGTCAACTGGTCCATCGTGAACTATGCTTTGAAGAAAATAGAGCCGGCCGGCTTCTACAGCCAGCCTCAGCATGGCAAAGGGGTGTGGGCGCCGTCCATCCGTTTCCATAACGGGGTTTATTACATTTATTGGGGAGATCCTGATTTCGGAATCTTTATGGTCAAGGCCAAAGACCCTTTCGGCAAGTGGGACGAGCCGGTGCTGGTGAAGGAAGGAAAGGGAATGATTGACCCGTGTCCGCTTTGGGACGATGACGGGAAGCTTTATCTGGCTCATGCGTGGGCCGGAAGCCGGGCCAAGTTCAATAGCGTGCTCACGGTCTTTGAACTGAATGCGGAGGGCACGGCTCCCATATCTGATCCGGTTATGGTGTTTGACGGTAACGACGGAGTGAACCATACGATAGAAGGTGCCAAGTTCTACAAGCGGAATGGTTATTATTACATTTTCGCTCCTGCCGGTGGAGTGGTGACCGGATGGCAAGTGGTGCTCCGCTCCAGGCACGTATACGGCCCTTATGAGGTTAAGACCGTGATGGCGCAAGGAGATACGGACATCAACGGTCCGCATCAGGGCGGATGGGTGGATGCTTCCGACGGAGAATCGTGGTTCCTGCACTTTCAGGACAAAGGGGCTTACGGGCGTGTGGTGCATCTGAATCCGATGAAATGGATCAATGACTGGCCCGTAATCGGCAATGATTCCGACGGGGACGGATGCGGAGAGCCGGTAAGCCGCTACCGCAAGCCTTTGGCCGGAAAGCGTTTCCCGGTAGAAACTCCGGCTGAAAGCGACGAGTTCAATTCGCGCAAGCTGGGACTTCAGTGGGAGTGGCACGCCAACTATCAGGACGTTTTCGGATTTACTTCTGATATGGGATACATGCGTCTGTACGGTCATATACTTTCGGCGGATTTCAAGAACTTCTGGGAAGTGCCCAACCTGCTCTTGCAGAAGTTTCCTGCGGAAGAGTTTGTTGCTACGGCAAAGCTGAAAGTGTCGGCCAAAGACGACGGACAGAAGTCGGGACTGATTGTGATGGGCTGGGATTACGCTTATCTGGGTGTGGAGAAGCTGGGCGAGAAGTTTGTGCTCGGACTGACTGCCTGTAAGGATGCCGAGCAGGGTTCGCCTGAAGAAACTGCTGTGCTGGCGGTGTTGGAGCCGAGCGCCAGATACGAAGCCGGCTTGCGTCCGAACTATGAACGTGAGATCTATCTTCGGGTGAAAGTGGAGAAAAACGCCTTGTGCCGTTTCAGCTACAGCCTTGACGGAAAGACGTTCACAGAAGCCGGAAAGGTCTTTCAGGCGCGCCAGGGGAAGTGGATTGGGGCGAAAGTCGGACTGTTTAGCGTGGCTCCCTGCGGAAAAGAGCGCGGCTGGCTGGATGCTGACTGGTTTCATGTAGAAAAAGCAGAATGAAATTAAAGTAAACAGAGATATGATGAAACTGAGTAATGTATTGTTTGGCATGGGGCTGGCTGCTTTGTCGGCATGTGCCGGAGGAAAAACTGCATCGTCGGCTGGAACAGTCGATGTGGATAAGGAGCTTGCATATTGCGATGCGCAGGTGTGCCGCGCGTTGGACAGTCTGCACTGCGGTGATACCATTGACTATACGATGGAGCCGAGAAACATTTATCCGGGGGAGAGCAAGTGGAACTGCCGCAAGGCGACTAAGGAAGAATGGACGGCCGGATTCTGGCCCGGCGTGCTGTGGTATGACTATGAAGCGACCGGAAATGATTCCATCCGCAGGGAAGCGGAGAGATTTACCGGATCGCTGAAGTTTCTTGCTTCTGCTCCGGCATACGACCACGATCTGGGATTCCTTGTATTTTGCAGTTACGGGAACGGGTATCGTCTGACTCAGAATCCGGAATACAAGGAGGTGATTCTTGCCGTTGCCGATTCGCTGGCCGCCCTGTTCAATCCGAAAGTGGGAACAATCCTGTCATGGCCCCGCAATGTGGAAGTTTATGGAGGGCACAATACCATCATGGATAATATGCTGAATCTGGAAATGCTTTTCTGGGCGGCACGCAACGGAGGGGACAAGAAGCTTTATGACATAGCCGTCTCCCACGCCGATAAGACCATGGAGAATCAGTTCCGTCCGGACTATACTTCCTATCATGTGGCCGTGTACGATACGCTGAGCGGAAAATGCATCAGGCAGTGTACACATCAGGGATACGCTGACAGCACAATGTGGGCGCGAGGCCAAGCCTGGGCCATTTATGGATATACCATGGTGTATCGCGAAACGAAAGACCCGAAGTATCTGGACTTCGCGAAGAAGGTTACGGATGTTTATTTGGAACGCCTGCCCGAAGATTATGTGCCTTTCTGGGATTTTAGTGCTCCCGGCATTCCGGACGCCCCCAAAGATGCTTCTGCTGCCTGTGTCGTTGCTTCCGCCTTGGTTGAGCTTGCCGGCTATTGTGAGGGCGAGCTGCGGCAGAATTATATCGATGCGGCTGAAAGGATGCTGAAAAGCCTGAGCTCGGACAGCTACCAGTCGCGCGACAGAAATGTAGCTTTCCTCATGCATTCTACGGGGCATTGGCCTGCCAAGTCGGAAATAGATGCTTCAATCATTTATGCAGACTATTATTATATCGAGGCTTTGCTGAGGCTGAAAGCTTACCGCCAGTCACACTGATGGGCAAAAAAGGCGGCACAGGGTAAGTACCTGTTTTTCTTTCTTGAAATTCGGAGTATAAATAAAGGTTTGAAATGAAGGCACAAAGCACAGGAATCGGTGTATCTGAAGATTCATGCGGTTCTCTGCGGCTTTGTGCCTTTTGCATTTGCTCGCTTTGCCTGTGACATTCCTCTGCGGTATGCGGGAGTGTCTTTCGTGCAGCGTCGTTGAGGTTATTTCTTGCTTGCGTCAGCTTCTTTCAGCATTTCTTTCACGGCAGCCTCCAGTTGCTCGTCGGTTCCTTCCAAAGACTTTTCGGGAGAGTTGTAGACTTTGATGTCGGGTTCGAGCTGGTGATTTTCCATATAGTTTCCCCGCATGTCCATGCAGCCTACCTGCGGAATGCCGAACACGATGCTCGGGTCAATCTGGCGCTCCCACCACACGGCAGTCATGGTTCCGGGCACGGGCGTTCCTATCAGCTTGCCGATCTTCAGTTCTTTGTAAACCCAGGGGAAGCCATGTGCATTGCTGTAGTTGTCTTCACATACCAGTACGCATGAAGGCTTCAGCCATTTGTTGAACGGGTCGCTTCCGATGTACTGTCCTCTCGGCATGAAACGCTGATACTCCCTTCCGCTGAGCAAGGTGGCAAGATCATCGTGCAGCCATCCTCCTCCGTTGTGGCGGGTGTCTACGATGACAGCTTCCTTGTTGCGGTTACGGTCGCTCAGCAGTTCGCTGTATACGGTGCGGAAGCTCGGGCTGTCCATTCCTTTGACATGGACATAGGCGATTCGTCCGCCCGAAAGCTTTTCTACCATCTTCTCGTTCCGTTTCACCCAACGCTTGTAGAGCAGTTCCGACTGGCTGCCTTGGGAAATCGCCTTGACCGAAACGTTGAAACGTTTGCCGTTGGCCGGGTTATAGATTGCCAGGCGGACTGTCTTGCCTGCCTTTCCGTCAAGCATCGGATAATAGTCCGTATCTTTCAGCACGGGCTGTCCGTCGATCTTCTCGATGATGCATCCGGGCACGACGTCTGTCTTCTTTACGGCGAAAGGTCCCTGGCTGATTATTTCTTTTATTTTCAAACCGTCGCCGGTGAACGTGTCGTCGAAGAATACGCCCAGGGCTGCGGTTGAAAGCGCTGCTCCCGGAGCGTAATAGCGTGCTCCGGTGTGCGAGCCGTTCAGTTCGCCCAACATTTCGCTCAGCATCTGCTGGAAATCGTAGTTGTTGCTGATGTGCGGGAGGAAACGGCGGTAGGTATCTCTGTAGCTGTTCCAGTCTGCGCCGTGCAGGTCTGCCACATAGAACTTGTCGAGCACTTGTTTCCAGATGTGGTCGAAGATATATTGCCTCTCCTCATACGGGCGGTAGTTGAACTCCGCTTCAAAATCCACCGGTTTCGTTTCACTCTTTCCTACATCGATTCTGCGGATGCCTCCGTTTGTGCAAAGGAAGATGTATTTGTTGTCTTTGTCTGACTCGAGCGATCCGTAGCCGATATTCTTTAGCAGAATCTTGGTTCTGTTTTCTTTCAGGTCGTGTTCCCACAGGTCGAATCCTCCCTCGAAAGAAGCCTGATAGTAGAGTTTGTCCCCTTTTTCAGTCAGCACCGCGTCGCCCAGGTGCGAAGAGTTTACGGTGAGCCGTATGATTCTGTCGCGGCAGTTTTCGAGATCGAATTCGAGCGGCTCAACTTCTTTCTTGTCGTCTTTCTTCTTTTCTTTTTTGTTTTTCTTGTCGGCAGCTTTGTCTTTCTTTTCTTCCTTCTCTTCCTTCTCTTTCTTTTCTTTTTCTTTTTCTTTTTCTTCAGCCAGAGCCAGTTCTTCTTTGTTCATGCGGAAACGTTCGTATGCGTCGAGGTCGAAGAACATGATATAGACATCGCTTTCGGCTCCCCAGCTTCCGTGGCTGCGGTATCCGGCGCGGTCGCTTTTCCATATCATCGCCTTGCCTCCGAGCACCCATTTGGCGTTTCCGTCGTTGTATCCGCTTTCGGTGAGGTTATGGATTTCCCCGTTTCCGGAAGCGTTTACCAGCGCCACATCCTTGTTGTTCCATCCGCCAGTGCCTATGTAGCCGCTTAAAAGCCATCTGCTGTCGGGACTCCATTCGAACCACTGGTCGCCGTCGCTGTACGAATATTCGTATTTGCCGTCCATAACCGTATGTGCCGACTTGTTCTCCAGATTGAGGACGCGCAATGTTGTGCGGTTTTCAAGGTAAGCCACCTTCTTTCCGTCGGGGCTGAACTTGGGCTGGAAAGACGTTGTCTTGTTGTCTGTGAGCCGTTCTTCCTTGATTCCGGTGGCGTAGGTGAACATCTTTTCGTCCTTTTCGGTGAGCGAAGAGCGGTAAATCTGCCACAGGCCGTCGCGTTCGGAGGCGTAGACAAGGCTTCTTCCGTCAGGCGAAAAGCTGAGGCTCCGTTCCTGTTCGGGGGTATCCGTCACTTTCTTTGTCGTTCTGTAGTCGGTTGCTGTTACGAATACATCGCCGTGCAGGATGAAGGCTATTTCCTTTCCTTCGGGCGACACGGCGATTTCTGTAGCTCCGTATGTCCTTATCTGCCGGATGACGTTCTGTTCGCTTTGGTCGGTGATGATGCTGATTTTAAGCTTTTCCGGCTGCTGTCCCTCTTTCAGCGTATAGATTTCCCCGTTGTAGCCGTAGCAGAGCGTGCCGTTGTCTGCTGCGGTAAGAAAGCGTACCGGATGTTTGGCATGATGCGTCAGCTGCTTTTCCCCGCTTCCGTCGACGTTGCGTCTGTATACGTTGAACGACCCGCTCTTTTCGCTCAGATAATAGAACGACTGGCCGTCGGCGCTCCATACGGGTGTGCGGTCTTCGCCGTTGAAGTCGGTGAGCTTGGTGTATGAGCGTTTGCCTCCGTTTTGCGAACTCATCCAGATGTCGCGCGTGATGGAAGAGGTGTGGTGTTTGCGCCAGGCATCTTCGTAGCCTTTCTTGTCGTGGTAGAGCAGCGTGGTTCCGTCGCTTCCGACGCTGATGTCTTCCATCGGTATGGAAGAGTAGAGGCTTGGGCGTCCGCCCTCCGTACTTGTCAGGTAGACCTGGGGAAACTGTGCGCTGGGGAAGGTGATCGCCTGCGCGTCGGGCATCAATGTGGCCTGAAACAGGATGTGTCCGTTGTCCAGGAAAGCTATGGGCGTTTCGTTTCCCGAATGGGTTGTGATGCGTTTGGGCACGCCCCCTTCCTTTCCTACGATGTACACGTCCATGCTCCCCCTCCGGTCGGAGGCGAAAGCCAGGCTTTTTCCGTCGGGACTCCATACGGGGTGCGTGTCGTAGGATGCGTTAGTTGTCAGTTGTGCGGCCTTTCCTCCTTGTGCCGGCACTGTAAAGATATCTCCCTTGTAGCAGAAGGCAACGGTGCTTCCGTCGGGCGATATGGCGCAGTGCTGCATCCATAGAGGCGGCTCTTGTGCATTGGCGGCCAAAACCATAGCCGTTCCTGCAAGAATGAGCAGTTGTTTTTTCATCATGTTTTGTCTTTATTGTAATTTGAATATTGAGTGGTCTGCCTTTGGAGTAACCAATGAAGCCACGGAAACGCAGAGAGTCTGTTTGGTCATCCGTTGAAGTGAAACTCTGTGTTTCCGTGGCTCCGTGTTCTGATGTGCGCTTCTGCGCGTTTCCTTCCGGTCCGGGCACGTGCGTCCCGTTCTTATTTCTTTTTCCGGTTGAAGAACGCGCGGATGCGTTTCAGTATCATCATCCCCGTCCGTATGCCGTCGTATGCGGCGATTCCGGCATTGATGTGCTGCATGAGGTTTTCCGCCTTGTTTTTGCTCTGCTGCGGCGTGAACAGTTCTTGGGTCAGGCTCAAGATCCGTTCTTTTGACTCTTTCAGCTCCTGTTTCTTTTTAGCTCTTAGTTGCGATATAAGCTGCACGCTGTATTGCGCAGGCATCATTTCTTTGATTTCGTTCATTGTTCTTTCTTTTCGGTTGTGTCTTCAAGGAAGAGTTTGGCGAGGAAATTCACGATAGGCCGGAATATCCATTGTTTTCTCATGCGGTATACCGCGGCTCCCAGCAGCAGGATGACGCCTCCGATAACGGCGTATGCTCCGATGAGGCTTCCCACAACGGGTTCGAGTGCATAGACCAGCATGAATGAGAAATAAAACAAAGCCATCATGCCAAGGACAATAAGTATCAGAATCAGGATGAGTGTGGAGAGCAGCACAGTCAGTTTTTCCACGATGTCGAGTTTGATATACTGCCCCTGAAGTTCGATATACTTCTTGATTTCCTTTACAAGACTTTCCAGGTTGTTTATGCTGTTTTCGTTTGCAAACATGTCATTCAGTTTGTTTAGGGTGGCATTCCGGATCCTTTTCGGAAGGGAGTGGAATTGCGGATATTCTGTATGTTCGTTAAGAGCCTAAAAGCAGGGTGTGCCAAAACCTGAGTTTTGCCACACCCGGTTGTACTTTCGCAAAAAAATCAGTCAGCATCTTTCACTTCCGAAGCGATCTGGTCGACCAGGTCGTCCATCTCGTCACGGTTCAGACGGATGCCTTTTTTACGGAGAA
Organism: Bacteroides gallinaceum; assembly: GCF_030373775.1. Classification (NCBI taxonomy): domain Bacteria; kingdom Pseudomonadati; phylum Bacteroidota; class Bacteroidia; order Bacteroidales; family Bacteroidaceae; genus Bacteroides; species Bacteroides gallinaceum. Next base: position 68,943 of record NZ_JAUDEN010000017.1, read on the forward strand.
CTTCCGCTATTTTTCTACGAGTGTCGGCTCCTTTTTCCGGAGCGAACAAAAGGCCCGCTGCTGCTCCCAGGGTAACACCGCCCAGAAATGCAGCTACAATACTTAATGCTTTCATAATTTAATCATTTAAAAGTTACACAATACAAATCTAATAATTAATCCTGTTAAACGGTACATTTTCGGATGGAAAATGGACTTCCGTTATCAAAAGAATGCAATATTAACAGATTTTAATAGAAATCCTCTTTTTATATTGCTACTTTTGCCAAAAAATATTTGACGAGAATCCAATTAAGATTATAAACAACATGAAAAAAGTAGTTGTATTGGGAATGGCATTGTGCACGGCACTTGCGTTCTCTTCTTGCAAATCGAGTGAAAGCGCATACAAGAAAGCTTATGAAAAGGCAAAGCAGATGGAACTGGCTGAGGCTCAGAATGCCGCGGAAACTCCCGCAGAGGCTCCGGCCGTAGAAGCCGCTCCGGTGGTTGAAACAACGCCCCAGCCGGCTGTCACTACAGCTCCTGTGCGTGAGGAAAAGGTGGAACTGGTTTCGGGCGACGGACTGAAGGCATACAGCGTTGTGTGCGGAAGCTTCGGAATCAAGGCCAATGCCGACGGACTGAAAACATGGCTCGACGGAGAAGGCTATAATGCGAAAGTGGTGTATAATGCACAGCGCAACATGTATCGCGTGGTGGCAGCATCCTTCGACACGCGCGACGAGGCTGCCCGTGCAAGAGATGCTTTCAAGGCCAAATACCCGAGCCGCGAAGACTTCCAGGGAGCATGGCTTCTGTATCGCCTCTGATAAATAGTTGATTAGTAATATTTTGTATTCAATATTTCTTGATTGAAAGCGATGGTGTGGCTACTGTCGCTTTTTTTTGTATCTTTGCTGCCGTTAAAAAATGATGAATTAGATTAGGTTATGAAATTTTTTAAAGTAATCTCGGGGCTGGCTCTGCTTGCGTTTCCTTGCATGATGAGCGCCCAGGAAAAGGTGGTTCCCCTGAAATACGGTGACATGGAGCAATGGGTTACCCGCAGGATACATGAGTCGGGCATCATAGGCGGAAAGACAAAGCTGCTTTATGAGCTGGGGCCTACGCAGGAGATTGACGGAAACATTGCATACGTCAATCAGGGAGGCTCGCCGTGGGGGAACTCAAACGTGATGGCCAAGGTTATGGGAATTGTAAAGACCAATACAAGCGTATATCCGGAAAAGCGTGAAACGGGCGGTCACTGCGCGCGCCTTGAAACACATATCGAGAGCGTGAAGGTGCTGGGGCTGGTGAACATCACGGTGCTTGCTTCGGGATCGCTGTTTCTCGGCGACATGAAAGAGCCGATTACGGGGACCAAGGACGGAGAAAAGGCCTTGAACTCGGGGGTGCCGTTCACCTCGCGCCCGAAGGCGGTGCGCTATGACTACAAGGTGCAGATGTCGGGTGAGCCGAACCGCATCCGGCAGACCGGTTTCAGCCGCAAGTCGACGGTGGAAGGGCAGGACTGCGCGATTATGACCTGTTTCCTTCAGAAGCGTACGGAAGACAAGGACGGAAACATCATCGCCAAGCGCGTGGGTACGGCGGTTGTGCGCTACAGCAAGACAGAAGGCTGGCATAACGGAGCCACGTATGAAATCAGCTATGGCGACATCACGCACGACGCGCATTACGACGCCGGACTGATGGGTTTGGGCGCCGGACATTATTACGCGCGCAACAGCAAAGGCGAGAGTGTGCTGATTCAGGAGAACGGCTGGGCCGGGGCGGATGAAAAGCCCACCCACCTGATTCTTCAGTTCACCTCCAGTTTGGGAGGGGCGTTTGTTGGTTCTCCCGGCAACAAAATCTGGGTGGATAACGTGAGTCTGGTGTATTGAACTGATTTGTGTTCTTTTCAAAAATAGGGATCGTGGCGGCTTGTAACCGCCACGATTTTTTTGCATGTGTGCGAATGTCTTTCTGACATAATGCAAATCCGGAGGCGCGAGAATCGCTTCTTTCCTCCCGGCCGGGCATCAGGCTGGAAGGAATGCAGGGAAATGCTTCGTGCTGTTGCCATGTGTTTTTCCTTTCCGGGCTGTTTGATGGCTTTTTGGTCTTTCTTCCGGCCTTTTGGCTTCTTTGTGTTTGGTATGTCCTCTTTATCCTTTCTTCCTGACTTTTGGGGCGGTGCGTGAAGAAGGTATGCTCCAGCGGAAAATTCCCGTCCTTTTCAAGTTTTTGAGCCTTTCTTTTCAGTTGGTGTGACGTGTGCGGAGATTTTTGCAAACATGTTGGGACATTTTCGGTCGGATGTCCCGTCATTTTCCGATGTTTGTTGGGATATTTTGCAAGTTTGTTTCGGTATATTGCTCCCGTTACAGGGCTTCTGAAGGGGGTTGGTGTTCGTGTTTGTTAAGAAATCCCTCCTGGAACGGAAGATTCTGCTTCGTTGCATGTAAGTGTAATGTGCGTTTTTGTGTCTTTGTGTTTGATAATTGTCGCTTTCTGTGTTAAAATGACGGAATGATGTTTCTGCGTTTTTTTTCTTGGACATTAGCGGATTTTTTCTTTTCTTTGTATAAACAGACAAACCTTAAAGATATGAGAAGCATCTGTTTTTTTCTGCTGTTGCTCCTGTTCCCGGATCTGAAGGCCCAGGATGTGAAGTTTGATATTACGCTCAAGGGAGCCACATTGAACTATACGGTTGTCAATGATACTCCAAATGATATATATTTGGTGCAATATGGTAACTTTAATCCGGATAGAGGTTCGCATTGTTATGTTTACTATAAGGATACTGACGGATATGTCGGTGAGGTGTCATTTGTATTGATAGAAAAAATGGGCTTTTTAATAAAGTCCGGTACTTGTTTCAGCCGTGACATTGATCTTTCGGAACTTGACAGGCAACGCCTTGTGAGAATCTCTTGTCGGGCAGCGATTTTGATGAAGGATGAGCATGGCAATCCTTATATAGAAAGGTTTGATAGAAGTATAGCTTTTTGAATCATGTTTTGCTTCTTTGATTTATGAAAGGCATCAGCGATGGGAGCAGGTGACGGTGTTGTGATATGGAGCAAGGCGGCAGGGAGTATGTCTTCTGGAACATGGATGTGCCGGATACAGACGTTGGCTGGCTTGATAAAAATAAAGTATGAAAGCTTTTTTGTTTACAGTGTTTGTTTTGTTTCCGTTTGTGGCATTTTCACAAATAGAAACGCATTTGTCTTTTAACCGGACAGACCGGACGTTGGTTCTTGTTGTGAAAAACAATACGGATAAATTGTTTCGTTTAAGTCCTTTGGGACGTGATAATTATAAACCAGAAACAGCTTCCTTTATTATTTTACGGTATAAAGATTTAAATAATAAACTTCTTTTCAAAAGGTCGTTTTTTGTTTTTAATCATCAGCATAATGCTTCTCTATATGTGAATGGCATGTTTCTTACCAGATACGATGAGAACAAATATGTTTATGATTTGAAAAGATTGTATAAGGGTAATTTAAATGATATTTGCTCAGTTGATATCCATGTTCAGATAGAAGCTGTATCTTTGAAGGACAAGAAAGATGTTTACAAGGAAAAAATGGACAGGATATTGCGATGGTAGGCTTGTGCTGGCGGACTTTTAATGGTTTGGATGAATAAATATATGAAATGAAGGGGCAATAGCAAGAGGACATGATTTCTAACCTAAACGTGTGCAATTATGAAGAAGTTAAAATTGATATGTTTCTGTATGTTCTGTTTCTTTCCTGCCTTGTGCCTTAAAGGTCAGAATGTAGACTTCAGTGTGGCAAGGGATGGAAACGAAGTGATTTACAAAGTTGTTAATCATGGAGAAAAGTTTGTATTGTTGCGTGAAACTTATGTGAATTTGGGTACCGGTTCCCATCTTTTTATACGGTGCAAGAAACCGGACGGCAAGATTTGTGATTATATTTTGCCGGTGCAGAACAAACAAATCATAAAAGTAGAACTGGGAGAAAGCTATGTCCGTACCATTGACATATCCCGTTATATCCCGGATGGAAGTATAGAAAAAATCAGTGCCGTTGCCAGCTTGTCATTCCGGGATGAACAAGGCAGGTATAAAATTGTCAGAATGGAGAAAGAGATTCCGTGAGCCTGCATACGGGCTATATGTTCCAAAACTCCTGCTGGATACAGATGAAAGCAGATGGATTCATTTAAATAATTAGGGCAATGAAAGGACTTTGTTCGGCAATCATTTTTGGAAATTTGAGCGCAATCTGCAGTATCTGCAAGGCGCAGGAAGTTCTGATATTGTGTTTGTTTGCAAAGGTTTGAGATATGAAATGGTTTTTTCTGTAGCATGTATGTGTTTCTTTTTCCCGTTGAGAGGGCAGAATGTCAGTCTTGATATAAAGGTGGATGGCGATGTTCTGGTCTATGAGGTAGAGAATGGCACGCCTTATTATTTGATGTTATTCTATACCGGCGACATGAATTCCGGCGGCGGATCTTATTGTTTGGTTAATTATGAATATGGCAATGGCAGAAGGAGTGATTTTTTGGAGGCGGATAAGCGCGCTATAAGGATTGAACCGGGCGAGAAGTATATTCGGAAATTTGACATTTCGGCGTATATGAATTATAAAGTTATAGTTATAAGCGCAACGGCTGCTATGGCCGTAAAGGATGAAAGCGGGCGGACAAAGCCTTTGAAACTGAGAAAAAGCATTTCTTTTTAGGTGACGGGCCCGTATGACCGTTATTTCCCGCTTCAATTGAAAAGCGGAGATTGCAATTTTACAAACATGTTTCAGTGAGGTTACGATTTTCGTACCTATATATATAATAAAGCAGAGCTGGCTGAATATTTTAATCAATTTTTATTGTTTTCGTGCTGAGCTTTGGAAAGAATTCCTTATTTTTGCATCGCAGTCGGGGAAAAGAGGACTGCAACAGACAAACAGGAGAGTGTTTATAAAGTTTATTATAAAACCTTTTAAAGTTAAACAAAATGATTAAAGTAGGTATTAACGGTTTCGGTCGTATCGGCCGTTTTGTATTCCGTGCTGCTCAGAGCAGAAACGACATCCAGATCGTAGGTATTAACGACTTGTGCCCGGTAGATTACTTGGCTTACATGTTGAAGTATGATACAATGCACGGCCAGTTCAACGGTACTATCGAAGCTGACGTTGAAAATAGCAAGCTGATTGTTAACGGTAAAGAAATCCGTGTAACTGCAGAAAAGAATCCGGCTGACCTGAAGTGGAATGAAGTAGGTGCAGAATATGTTGTTGAATCAACAGGTTTGTTCCTGACTAAAGAAAAAGCTCAGGCTCACATCCAGGCTGGCGCTAAATATGTAGTTATGTCAGCTCCGTCAAAAGACGATACTCCGATGTTCGTTTGCGGCGTTAACGAAAAGACTTACGTTAAGGGTACTCAGTTCGTTTCTAACGCTTCTTGTACTACTAACTGCTTGGCTCCGATCGCTAAGGTTCTGAACGACAAGTTCGGCATCGTAAACGGTTTGATGACTACTGTTCACTCTACAACTGCTACTCAGAAGACAGTTGACGGTCCTTCTATGAAAGACTGGAGAGGTGGTCGCGCTGCTTCTGGCAACATCATCCCGTCTTCTACAGGTGCTGCTAAGGCTGTAGGTAAAGTTATTCCTGAACTGAACGGCAAACTGACAGGTATCTCTATGCGTGTTCCGACTTTGGACGTATCTGTAGTTGACCTGACTGTAAACTTGGCTAAGCCGGCTACTAAAGAAGCTATCTGCGCTGCTATGAAGGAAGCTTCTGAAGGTGAATTGAAGGGTGTACTGGGCTACACAGAAGATGCAGTTGTTTCTTCTGACTTCCTGGGCTGCACTTTGACTTCTATCTTCGATGCTAACGCAGGTGTTTACTTGACTGATACTTTCGTTAAGGTTGTTTCTTGGTATGACAACGAAATCGGCTACTCTAACAAAGTATTGGATCTGATCGCTCACATGGCTTCTGTAAACTGCTAATCAGTTATAACAACCATATAGCGAAAGCCGTCTGATTTTTCAGGCGGCTTTTTTTGCGCACTTGTGTGTGGAATGCGCAGAAAAAGTTATCTTTGCCGTCAGAACCTTTCGTTTGGAGTATGGAGTATGATTTGATTGCGATATTAGGCCCTACAGCTTCCGGAAAAACATCGCTGGCAGCTGCTCTCGCGCGGCGGATGGATACGGAAATCATCAGCGCAGACAGCAGGCAGGTGTACAGGCGGATGGATCTGGGAACGGGAAAGGACCTGGACGACTATGTTGTCGGCGGGAAGCGGATTCCCTGTCATCTGATAGACATTGTGGAGCCTGGCTATAAATACAACGTGTTTGAGTACCAGCGGGATTTCCTGGCGGCTTACGAAGATGTTCGAAGCAGGGGAATGCTTCCGATCTTGTGCGGAGGCACGGGAATGTATCTTGAGTCGGTGCTGAAAGGTTACCGGCTGCTTCCTGTACCTGAAAATCCGGAACTCCGCCTGCGTCTGGCAGACAAGTCGCTTGAAGAGCTGACCGGCATTCTTGCAACGTATAAGAAACTTCATAACTCGACGGATGTGGATACGGTGAAGCGTGCGGTACGCGCCATAGAGATCGAGGAGTATTACAGGCAGCATCAGGTGGAGGAAAGGGCTTTCCCCGATATCAGAAGCCTGGTGGTAGGTGTCGGAATCGGCCGTGAACAGCGGAGGGAGAAGATAACCCGCAGGCTGAAACAGCGGCTTGATGAGGGCATGGTTGACGAGGTGAAAGCCTTGCTTGCAAGCGGAATCAGCCCGGAAGACCTGATCTATTATGGACTGGAATATAAATACCTGACTTTGTATGCCATCGGGAAACTGACTTATGAGGAGATGTTCGGCCAGCTGGAAATTGCCATTCATCAGTTTGCCAAAAGGCAGATGACCTGGTTCCGCGGCATGGAAAGGAGGGGATTCACCATTCACTGGATCGATGCGGCATTGCCGTTGGAGGAGAAACTGGAACAGATAGAGAATTTATTAAAATAAGAACGATTATGGCGGTAGAACCGAACAGATGGGGGATTGTATACAATCCCAAGGCAGGTACTCGGAAAGCGCAGCGCCGGTGGAAGAATATCCGTGAATATCTGGACGAGCGCGGCGTGAAGTATGATTATGTGCAGTCGGAGGGCTTCGGCTCAATTGAGCGTCTGACGCGGACACTGGCCAATAACGGATACCGCACGATAGTGGTGGTGGGAGGAGATGGCGCCATCAACGATGCGGTGAACGGCATTATGGGATCGGATGCGGAAGACAAGTCTTCGATAGCGCTGGGCGTCATACCGAATGGCATCGGCAATGACTTTGCCAAATATTGGGGGCTGAGTGCGGATGACTACAGACTTTCGGTAGACGTGCTTATCAACCGGCGCCTGCGAAAAGTCGACGCCGGCGTCTTTTCTTACTTCGACGGAGAGAAGCACCAGACGCGCTATTTTCTGAACGCTGTTTATATGGGCCTCGGAGCGCGGATCGTGCGCATAACAAACGAAACCCGCCGTTTTTGGGGAATCCCTCTGTTTTCGTATCTGTCTTCTCTTTTTCTTGTTGCTTTTGAACGGAAGCTTTATCGGATGCATCTGAGAGTGAACGACGAGCATATCCGGGGGCGTGTCATGGCTGTTGCGATAGGCAGTGCCTATGGGTATGGGCTGACCCCCAGCGCGGTGCCCTATAACGGCTGGCTGGATGTTTCGGTGGTTTACCGTCCTGAACTCAGGGAACTGATATCCGGTTTGTGGATGCTGCAGAAGGGAAGACTGCTGAATCATAAGATTGTGAAGCCTTATCGTACGCGTTGTGTGAAAATCCTTCGGGCGCAGAATGCGGAAGTCAGCCTTGACGGACGCTTGTGGCTTGACCGCCATTTCCCGATAGAGGTGACCATCGCTCCCGAAGCGATAACTTTGATAATACCTAATTGATATATGATAAAGTCAGTAGCTGATTTGTGCCGGGGAGAAAATTTCTTCCTGCTGGCAGGCCCTTGTGTCATTGAGGGCGAGGATATGGCTCTTCGGATTGCCGAAAGAGTGGTGAAAATAACCGACAGACTGAAAATTCCTTATGTGTTTAAGGGGTCCTACCGGAAGGCGAACCGTTCGCGCCTGGATTCGTTTACGGGTATCGGCGACGAAAAGGCATTGAAGGTGCTCGCAAAGGTGCGCGATACATTCGGGGTGCCCGTAGTGACGGATATACATGCCGCAGAAGAGGCTGAAATGGCTGCCGGCTATGTGGATGTCCTTCAGATACCTGCTTTTCTTTGCCGTCAGACTGATCTGCTGGTGGCTGCCGCAAAGACCGGAAAGATCGTTAACATAAAGAAAGGGCAGTTCTTGTCGCCTGAAGCGATGAAGTTTGCGGCGGATAAGGTGGTGGAAGCCGGGAATGATCAGGTTATGCTTACGGAAAGAGGAGTTACGTTCGGGTATCAGGATCTGATTGTGGATTATCGCGGCATTCCTGTCATGCAGTCGTTCGGGCATCCGGTGATTCTGGACGTCACCCACTCGCTGCAGCGTCCGAACCAGACTTCGGGAGTGACGGGAGGCATGCCGCAAATGATCGAAACCATAGCGAAGGCAGGAGTGGCTGTCGGCGTGGATGGCCTGTTTATGGAAACTCATGAAGACCCTTCCGTGGCCAAAAGTGACGGAGCGAACATGCTCAAGCTCGACCTGCTGGAAGGATTGCTGGAGAAATTGGTGCGCATCCGCCAAAGTCTTTAACTATTGTGGCCGCAGTTTCGATAAAAAACTATATCTTTGCGCAAATTAAAATGACGACAATCGTTTAAAATAGAGAAAGATATGCTTACTATTAAACAAATTACGGAGGATACCGACAAGGTTGTCCGCGGGCTTGAGAAAAAGCACTTTGCCAATGCGAAGGCAGCCATCGCTCAGGCTATTGAATTGAATGACAGAAGAAAAAAGGCTCAGAGTCAATTAGATAATAACTTGGCGGAAGTGAACTCTACCTCCAAAAGCATCGGCGCGCTGATGAAAGAAGGGAAAAGCGCCGAGGCTGAAGCTGCCAAAGCGCGTGTGGCTCAAGTGAAGGAAGCCAACAAGGCACTGCAGGAGGAAATGGACAAGGCTGCCGAGGATTTGCAGAATCTGCTTTATACAATCCCGAATGTGCCTTATGACGAGGTGCCCGAAGGACTTACGGCCGAAGACAATGTGGTGGTGAAGATGGGAGGAATGGAAACGGAACTTCCGAAGAATGCGCTGCCGCACTGGGAGCTGGCAAAAAAATACGACATTATCGATTTCGATCTGGGCGTCAAGATTACGGGCGCAGGCTTCCCTGTATATAAAGGTAAGGGGGCCCGTCTGCAGCGTGCGCTCATTAATTTCTTCCTTGATGAAGCAAAGGCTTCCGGATATACTGAAATCATGCCTCCTACAGTGGTGAATGCGGCTTCGGGATATGGTACGGGACAGCTGCCCGACAAGGAAGGGCAGATGTACCACTGCAATCTGGACGACCTTTATCTGATTCCTACGGCTGAAGTTCCTGTTACGAACATTTACCGTGATGTGATCCTGGATGAGAAGCAGCTTCCTATTAAGAACTGTGCTTATACGGAATGTTTTCGCCGTGAAGCCGGCTCTTACGGAAAGGATGTGCGCGGGCTGAACCGTCTGCATGAGTTCTCTAAAGTGGAGCTGGTGCGTATCGATACTCCGCAGCATTCAAGACAGTCCCATCAGGAGATGCTGGACCATGTGGAAGGTTTGCTGAAGAAGCTGGAACTTCCTTACCGTATTCTTCGTCTTTGCGGCGGGGACATCAGCTTTACGGCTGCCATTTGCTATGACTTTGAAGTATATTCAGAGGCTCAGAAGCGTTGGCTGGAAGTCAGCTCCGTTTCGAATTTCGACACTTATCAGGCAAACCGTCTGAAATGCCGTTACCGTACGGCCGACAAGAAGACGGAACTTTGCCATACATTGAACGGTTCCGCACTGGCTTTGCCGCGTATCGTTGCCGCATTGCTTGAAAACAATCAGACGCCGGAAGGCATCCGCATTCCGAAGGCTCTGGTTCCGTATTGCGGGTTTGACATGATTGACTGATATTTCTTCATAGAGTTTGCCTGGGCGGCACAAGATTGCGGATGATTCTGTATGCTTGTGCCGCCTTTTGTATGTCTTTTTGTTTGGTTGTGTTCGTGATAAGGCATTGGAAGTGCCTATAAATGTGTTGTGTAGCATGAATTTGTTGTTCGTTTGTGTCTTTTTAAACTAAAACGTCAGTTGCATGAGAAAAAAAATGCAATTTGGTTTTGATGTTTACATTTAATTGCTAATTTTGGGGTGAAATAAAGTGAAAAACTTATTTTGCATGGGATTATTAATTTATAACCTTAATATACAGCTATGAGTTATTTACGTTTTGATAAAACTCTTATGACAAATCTGGAGGAATCTTTGACGAGGGAGATTCTCCGAACCAATCGCTCTGGAGCTTATCACTGTTCTACGATTGTAGACTGCAATACGCGCAAATATCATGGTTTGCTTGTCATTCCGGTTCCGGAACTGGATGATGAAAATCATGTGTTGCTGTCTTCGTTGGATGAAACTGTGATACAGCATGGTGCTGAATTTAATCTGGGCATCCATAAGTACGGCGGCGGTACATTCAGTCCTCGTGGTCACAAATACATTAGAGAATTCGACTGTGAGAAAGTTCCCACAACCATTTATCGTGTGGGAGGGGTTGTGCTGAAGAAAGAAAAAGTATTTGTTCATCATGAAAACCGTATCTTGATCCGCTATACGCTGGTTGATGCGCATTCGGATACGATCCTTCGTCTGCGTCCTTATCTGGCTTTCAGAAGCGTGCGTCAGTATACGCATGAGAATTCGCAGGCCAACCGCCATTACGATGAGGTGGACAATGGAATAAAGACATGCATGTATCCGGGCTATCCGGAACTGTACATGCAGTTCAGCAAGAATGTCACTTTCCATTTTGAACCGGACTGGTATCGCGGCATCGAGTATCCGAAGGAGCAGGAGAGAGGCTATGACTTCAATGAAGATCTTTATGTGCCCGGGTATTTTGAAATGAGCATCAAAAAAGGGGAGTGCATCACTTTTTCCGGGGGCATATCTTCCATTGATACGGAATCGCTTAACGAATTGTTTGCCAAGGAAGCTGAAAGGAGAACACCTCGCGACAACTTTAAGAACTGCCTGATAAACTCGGCTCATCAATTCTTGAACAAGCAGGGCGAGGAGTCCTATCTGCTTGCCGGTTATCCGTGGTTCAAGTGCCGCGCCCGCGACGAGTTCGTATCTCTTCCGGGACTGACACTCTCAATAGGGGAAGTTGAGAAATTTGAGAAAATAATGGATACGGCTGTCAAATGTGTCTATGCATTCATTAACGGGGAAGACTCAGCATTGAAGATGACGGAAATCGAACATCCGGATGTGCTGTTGTGGATGATGTGGACAGTTCAGCAGTATGCTAAATTTACATCAAAGGAGGCGGCAAAAAACAAGTATGGACAACTGATAAAGGATGTAATGAATTATCTTGTTTCCGGAAAACATCCTAATCTGGAGGTTCATGCCAACGGACTGGTTTATTCAAACGGGCGTGAAAAAGCGATTACGTGGATGAACTCGACAGCAAACGGCAGGCCGGTTGTGCCGCGTACAGGCTATATCGTTGAGTTCAACTCGCTTTGGTATAATGCGCTTCGTTTTGCGGCTGACCTGCTGGCGGATGACCAGGACTTCGCTGCCGGCTTGCAGGGCATCTATGAAAAGACTGCTCCTTCTTTCGTTGAAACGTTCTTGAACGAGTATGGCTATCTGCTTGATTATGTAGACGGAAACATGATGGACTGGAGTGTCCGTCCGAATATGATCTTTGCCGCTGCGCTGGATTACTCTCCGTTGGATGCAAAACAGAAGAAGGGCATTGTCGATATCGTGACGAAAGAACTTCTGACTCCGAAGGGTATCCGTTCGTTAAGTCCGAAGAGCGGAGGCTATAATCCGAACTATGTGGGCCCGCAGATCCAGCGTGACTATGCTTACCATCAGGGAACTGCATGGCCGTGGCTTGAGGGATTCTATCTGGAAGCTTATCTGCGCATTTACAAACGGAGTGCGGTGTCGTTCGTCGAACGCCAGATGATCAGCTATGAAGACCAGATGACATGCCATTGCATCAGTTCTATTCCGGAATTGTTTGACGGTAACCCGCCTTTCCAGGGACGAGGCGCTGTTTCGTTTGCCATGAATGTGGCAGAGATTCTGCGGACATTGAATTTACTCGACAGATACAATAATCAATAAGGAAGGAGGAAGCTATATGAAAGTTTTAATGTTTGGATGGGAATTTCCTCCTCATATCTTGGGAGGTTTAGGTACCGCAAGTTATGGCCTTACTCATGGACTGGCGCAGCAGTCGGACATGGAGATCACTTTCTGCATTCCGAAGCCGTGGGGTGACGAAGACCAGAGTTTTTTGAAAATTATCGGCATGAACAGTGTGCCTATCGTATGGAGGGACGTGCAGTGGGATTATGTGAAAAGCCGTATAGGCGGCTACATGGATCCGCAGCTCTACTACGATTTGCGTGACCATATCTATGCTGATTTCAACTATATGCATACAAACGATCTGGGCTGTCTGGAATTTTCGGGAAGATATCCGGACAACCTGCATGAAGAGATCAACAACTATTCGATTGTAGCAGGAGTCGTTGCCCGCCAGCAGAGCTTTGACATCATTCATTCGCATGACTGGCTTACTTATCCGGCCGGCATCCACGCAAAGCAGGTGTCGGGGAAACCTTTGGTGATTCATGTGCATGCAACAGACTTTGACCGCAGCCGCGGCAATGTGAATCCGACAGTCTACTCTATAGAGAAGAACGGGATGGACCATGCTGACTGTATCATGTGTGTAAGTGAGCTTACACGCCAGACCGTAATCAACAAATATTATCAGGATCCGCGCAAGGTGTTTACCGTGCACAATGCCGTGTCGCCGTTGTCTAAGGAGATTCAGGAAATTGTTCCCAAAAAGAATCCGAACGAAAAGCTTGTTACTTTCCTGGGGCGCATAACCATGCAGAAAGGACCTGAGTACTTTGTGGAGGCTGCTTCTATGGTGTTGAAACGCGCTCGCCACGTGCGTTTTGTGATGGCAGGAAGCGGTGATATGATGAATGCGATGATCCGTCTGGTCGCAGAACGGGGCATAGCAGACCGTTTTCATTTCCCCGGATTCATGAAAGGAAAGCAGGTGTACGAAGTGCTGAAAGCAAGCGATGTGTATATTATGCCGTCTGTTTCCGAACCTTTTGGCATCTCGCCGCTTGAAGCCATGCAGTGCAGCGTGCCGACAATCATTTCCAAACAGTCGGGTTGTGCTGAAATTCTTACTAAATGTATCAAGACTGATTATTGGGATATACATGCGATGGCTGATGCCATTCATTCAATCTGTACCAACGAGTCTTTGTATGAGTATCTGCGTGACGAAGGCAAGAAAGAAGTCGATGGTATCGTATGGGAGAAAGTGGGAGTCAGAATCCGCAATCTTTACGAACAGGTCTTAAACAATTATGGAAAATAACAAACAAACTGAATCAGTATGAAAACAATCTGTCTTTACTTTGAAATACACCAAATCATTCATCTGAAACGTTACCGTTTCTTTGAAATCGGCACAGATCATTATTATTATGATGATTATGCGAATGAGCAAGGGATGAACGACGTTGCCGAACGTTCTTATATTCCGGCATTGAAAACGCTGATTGAAATGGCCAAGGCCAATGAAGGAGCTTTTAAGGTGGCTCTTTCCATTTCGGGCGTGGCTCTGGAACAGCTGGAAATTCATGCTCCTGCTGTAATCGAGCTGCTTCATGAACTGAACGATACAGGATGCTGCGAATTTTTGTGTGAACCTTATTCTCATGGCTTGTCTTCTTTGAAGAACGAAGACTGCTTCCGTGAAGAAGTGAACCGCATGCGCCAGAAGGTGAAAGACTATTTTGGACAGGATCCGAAAGTTTTCCGCAACTCAAGTCTGCTTTATGATAATGAAATCGGTGGCATTGTTGCTGGAATGGGATTCAAAGGCATGCTGGCAGAAGGCGCAAAGCATGTCCTTGGCTGGAAGAGCCCGCATTATCTGTATCATTGCGCTGAGAATCCGAATCTGAAGCTTTTGTTGCGCGATTTCAAGCTTTCGGATGATATCAGCCTGCGTTTTTCAAATACGGAGTGGAGCGAATATCCACTGTTTGCTGACAAGTATATTGACTGGATTGCTTCTTTGCCGGAGAACGAACAGGTTATCAATATCTTTATGGAACTTTCGGCTTTGGGTATTTATCAGCCGCTGTCTTCCAACATTCTGGAGTTCCTGAAGGCACTTCCGGCTTGCGCAAAGCAGAAAGGCATTACTTTCTCTACTCCGACAGAGATCGTAACCAAGCTGAAGTCTGTGGATATGGTGGATGTTCCTTATCCGATGTCATGGACTGATGAAGAACGTGATATCAGCCCGTGGCTGGGTAACGTGATGCAGCGTGAAGCCTTCAACAAGCTGTACAGTGTGGCTGAGCGTGTTTATCTCTGCTCCGACCGCCGCATTAAGCAGGACTGGGATTATTTGCAGGCAAGCAATAATTTCCGTTTCATGACAACCAAGAATATGGAAGTTGGCTTTAACCGCGGCATTTATGATTCTCCGTATGATGCTTTCACGAACTATATGAATATTCTCGGCGACTTTATCGGGCGTGTGAATGCTTTGTATCCGGTTGATATGGAAGATGAAGAGTTGAACTCTTTGCTGACAACAATCCATAATCAGGAGCAGGAACTGGTTCAGTTGACTGATGAGGTGAAAAAACTTCAAGAGGAGTTGAAGAAAGAGGTGAAAGAAAAGCCTGCTGCTAAGAAAGCTCCTGCAAGAAAGACTGCTGCCAAGACTGCAAAGAAAGAAGAATAGAATTCCTTCTTTAGATTCATATTAAGTGAAGGGCTCCTTGCTTATCCCTGTATGGGAAAACAGGCAAGGAGCCTTTTTTATTGCCTTTCTTTAATGATTGTGATTTTGTTTATCTGATTTCATTTGTCTTGTGTTTTTGTGAATATTGTGTTTATTTGATACTTAAATATGCGTTATCGTGTTATTTTGTATTGTTTCTTGTTCTTTCGTATTGAATCTTATGCAGCTGTTTTTGCGTTGATTTGTAATATTGGCTGTATTTATTGTTTTAATATGAAAGAAGGCTTCGCTTTTTTACCAAAAAAAGGCAATTATGGCAGGGCGCATATATAAAATGTGATAATTTTGCTTTCAGATTGTTGGAGATGATTATCCGGATATGCTTTGGTGATTTATAAACAAACTAAATGAAAAAAGATGAAAGGATTGTTTCAGAAAGGTATCTTGCCGTTGGCGATAGCGACGGCATTTCCCGGAGTTGTTTTGGCGCAGGATAAGGTTGAGGCAGAAGTCGGCTTTGATCTGGTGAGCAATTACATCTGGCGCGGGCAGGATTTGGGCAATATAAGCGTACAGCCTTCCTTGGCTATTGGCTATAAAGGCCTCTCGCTGTCTGCCTGGGGATCTGTTGGTTTTGAGAAAACGGATACGAAAGAACTGGATTTGACTTTGGGATACGAAGCGGGCGGATTCAGCGTTTCTGTGACGGATTATTGGTTTAATGGCGGACCCGGTTATTTCCATTACGGGAGTCATAATACCAACCATACGTTCGAAGCTCAGGTAGGGTATGATTTCGGTTTGCTTGCATTTAACTGGTATACGAACTTTGCGGGCAATGTTGGCTATAAGTCTGACGGCAAGAAAGCCTATGCTTCTTATATGTCGGTTTCGGCGCCTTTCAAGTTGGGCGGACTGAACTGGGTGGCAACTGTTGGCGCTACTCCGTGGGAGAATGATTTTTATGCGGGCGGTGGCAACTCGGAATATTCAAAAGCCATGGTAAACGGTTTTGCTGTTTGCGAGGTTGGCATAACCGTTGAAAAAGAATTGCAGATCACCCGCTCGTGGAGTCTTCCTGTTTTCGCCCAGCTTGTCTGGAATCCGGCGACGGAAGGGGCGCATTTTGTGGCCGGTTTGAGTTTTTAAGGTTTCTAGGATAAAAGTTTAGTTTCAGGGTAAAAAGATACAGGATTAACTTAGCGCAAAACTATAATTACAAAATACAAATACAACAGCATTTATGAAAAAGATTGAAGCTATTATCAGAAGAACCAGATTTGACGATGTGAAGGCTGCCCTGCTGGAAGCTGACATTGAATGGTTTTCTTATTATGATGTGAGAGGTGTCGGCAAGACCCGTGAAGGTCGTATATACCGTGGCGTTGTCTATGACACCAGTTCGATAGAACGCATTCTGCTTTCGATTGTCGTACGTGAAAAGAATGTGGAAAAAACAGTCCAGGCCATATTGAAGGCTGCCCAAACGGGTGAAATAGGCGACGGAAGAATTTTTGTTATCCCTGTTGAAGATGCGATACGCATCCGCACAGGGGAAAGGGGAGATATAGCTCTTTACAACGCAGAGCAAGAAAAATAAATACAATACGAATACAATAACTTTAAAACGAGATTACATTATGGCTGGATATGTTAGAAAGACCTTTGCTGCGGTAAAGGCGGCTGCTCTTATGCTTATTTTCATGTTTTGTCTTGTTCCTGAGGTTTCTGCCCAGACAGAAGCGCCTGTGCTCGACAGCGGTAATACTGCCTGGATTCTGACCTCTTCTTTGCTGGTGCTGCTGATGAGCATTCCAGGAATTGCCTTGTTTTACGGAGGTCTGGTCCGTCAGAAGAATGTGCTGAGCATAATCATGCAGACCTTGTTTATTGTCGGGGTGGTCAGCATTCTTTGGATTGCTTTCGGCTACAGTTGGGCATTTGATACCAGTTTCTCCGAATCGGGCAATCCGCTGGCGTTTCTGATAGGAGGTTTTGACAAGGCTTTTCTTAGCGGAATCTCGATACATACGCTGACAGCCGGAAACATTCCCGAACTGACGTTCGTGATGTTCCAGTGCATGTTTGCCATCATCACTCCGGCTTTGATATTGGGTGCATTTGCCGAGCGCATCAAGTTCTCAGGTTATATTCTGTTCATTACGTTGTGGGTGATTCTGGCTTATTTCCCTATGGCACATTGGGTGTGGGGTGGAGGATTCCTGCAGCAGATGGGTGCCATTGATTTTGCCGGAGGGACAGTGGTGCATATCAATGCCGGAATTTCGGCGCTGGTTATGGCTGTTATGCTGGGAAAGCGTATGGATTATCGCATTGGCCATCCCATAACTCCGCACAATGTGACTTTTGTCTTTATGGGCACTTCTTTCCTGTGGCTGGGATGGTTTGGCTTCAATGCGGGCAGCGGCCTGGCTGCCGACGGATTGGCTGCCAATGCATTTTTGGTTACTCATGTAGCTACTGCCGTAGCGGCGATCACATGGATGGTTGTCGACTGGATATGCAACAAGAAGCCTACCACAATCGGTGCGTGTACCGGTGCCGTTGCCGGACTTGTCGCGATTACTCCTGCGGCAGGAACTGTCGGTCTGCTTGGTGCATTCTGCATAGGTATTGTCACGCCTGTCATCTGTTTCTTTATGGTAGCCGTAATCAAGCCTAGATTCAAATATGATGATGCGCTCGATGCCTTTGGCGTGCATGGGATCGGAGGTATTGTCGGCTCAATATTGACCGGTGTGTTTGCCACCCGCTTTATTACCGGTGACGACGGAGTGCAGGGAGCACTTTACGGCGACTGGCATCAGTTGTGGGTACAGATTCTGGCTACAGCGGTATCGGTTGTGTTCAGTGCTGTAGTGACTTACATTTTGTTTAAGCTTGTTGACTCGACAGTCGGCCTTCGTGTAGACAAGCGTGTAGAAGAGGAGGGACTTGACATTTACGAACATGGAGAGTCGGCCTACAACCATTGATAAACTTAAAGGAAAGGCGCAGGAAGAAATCCGGATTCACGCAGTGCGTGGGTTCGGA